>NZ_BAAHXI010000015.1:0-64350 GCF_054656955.1 Deferrisoma palaeochoriense | reverse complement strand
GAAGGCTAAAAAACAATACGTCCCGACGTCCTAACGTCCCAGCCTGCTAGCCTTCCAGCCTTCTTCCCAGATCCACCAGCTCGGCCTCCTGGAGGTGCAGGCCGTAGCGCAGGCGCACCAGGCCCGCCCAGAACACGAGCATGGCCGCCATGCACACCCCCAGGGTCACGATCATGGACGGCTCCAGGCCCACCGAGTCGGACCGGATCACGGTGGGGTGGATGCTGCGGAACAGCCGGGCCGACAGGAACACGATGGGCACGTCCACGAACCCGGCCACGGCCATGACCGCGGCGTAGGTGGCCCGGCGGGTCTCGTTCTCCACGGCCGAGCGCAGGATCAGGCAGGCGGTGTAGATGAACCACAGGATCAGCGAGGTGGTGAGCCGGGGGTCCCAGGTCCACCATGTGTTCCAGATGGGCCGGCCCCACAGGGAGCCGGTGATCAGGACCAGGGTGGTGAACACCACCCCCACCTCCACCCCGGCCGCGCCCCAGGCGTCCCACCGCCGTTTCCCCCGTACCAGGTACAGCACCCCGGCCACGCACGCCACGAAGAACGAGAGGAACGCGACCGCCGCCAGCGAAAGGTGGAAGTAGAAGATCTTCTGCACCACCCCCATGGTGCGCTCGGTGGGCGCGTAGAAGAACACCATGGCCACGGCCGCCGGCAGCAGCACGGCCGAGAGCAGGGGCAGGAGCGGGAAGCGTCGGGACGTCACGGTCTCACCCCTCTCGCACGACGAACGGGAACAGGAGGTAGCCCGCGGCGGCGTAGATCAGGCCGAACGCGGCCAAGGGCTCCAGATGGGGCAGCAGCTCCGTCAGGGGCCGGCCGGCCAGGGCGCCGCCCGTGGCCTTCACGGCCAGGGCCACCAGGGGAAGGATCAAGGGAAACAGGAGGATCGGCAGGAGCACCTCGTTTCGCCGGGTGCCGGCCGACACGGCCGACAGCAGGGTGCCCGCGGCCGAGAACCCCGCGTCCACCAGCAGGAGCGACGGCACCAGGGCCAGGGGGCCGCCGACCAGGCCGGTCCCGAACAGCACGAAGAACACCGGCACCAGCACGGCCTGGGAGAGGAGCATCAGGGTCAGGTTCACCAAGGCCTTGGCCGCGAACACCGCGCCCGGCGACGCCGGGCTCACCAGCAGGGCCGAGATGCACCCGTTCTCCCGCTCGCGGGCGAACACCCGACCGAGGCCCAGCACGGCCGAGAAGATCACCGCCACCCACAGCACCCCGGCCGCCGTCTCGGGGGTGAGCCGCCGGCCCGGCCCCTGGGCCACGTTCAGGATCACCAGCACCAGGGCCCCGAAGAAGGTCATGGACGCCACGGACTCCTTCTTCCGGAGCTCGATCCGCAGGTCCTTGCGGTACAGGAACCACACCCGGCTCACGGCGCCTCCATGCAGCGGAAGTAGGTGTCCTCGAACCCGTCGGCGTTTACCTCGTCGCGGCCGGCCAGGAACACCAGCCGGCCCCGGGCCAGGATGCCCAAGCGGGTGGCCGACTCGATGCCCCGCCGGAGGTTGTGGGTGACCATGACGATGGTGCGCCGCCGGTCGCGGAGCGCCCGGAGCCGCTCTCGGAGCACCGACGCGGCGTGCTCGTCCAGGCCCGTGTAAGGTTCGTCGAGGAGCAGCAGGTCCGGGTCGTTCACCAGGGCCCGGGCGATGGTGAGCCGCTGCTGCATGCCCCGGGAGAACGCCCCCACGGGCGAGTCCCTGCGGTCGTACAGGTCCACCTGCCGGAGCAGCTCCTCGGCCCGGCCGGCCGGGTCGGCCACCCCGTACAGGCCGGCGTAGAACTCCAGGTTCTCCCGGGCCGTGAGGTCGTCGTACAGGAACGACTGGTGCGACACCATCCCCAGCCGGGCCCGGAACGCCTCGGGGTCGTCCTCCAGGTCGAAGCCCCGGATCCGCACCGTGCCGGAGGTGGGTCGAAGCAGGGTGGCCAGGATCTTGAGCAGGGTGGACTTGCCCGCGCCGTTGGGCCCGAACAGGCACAGGAACTCCCCCTCGTCCAGGGTGAAGCTCACGCCCCGCAGGGCCTCGACGCCCGCGAAGGCCCTGCGCAGGCCCTCCACCGTCAGGAACGGCTCACCCGCGCTTGCGGCCACCCCGCGCCTCCTGCTCCAGCCGTTCCAGGGCGTCCATGGCCTCGGCCGCCTTGAGGGCGTAGAACTCCCGCAGCTCCTGGAAGTCCTCCTCGCTGATCTTGCCGGTGGCCCGCTCGAACTCCACGTCCTTGATCGCCTTGAGGTAGCCCTTCTTCTCCTGCTCCAGGGCCTCGAGGCGCTGCCGGCGGGCGTCGCCCGAGGCCGCCAAGACCTTACGGGGCCCGAACAGGGGCGCCGCGGTGAGCACCAGGAGCCCGATCACCAGAACACAGAACACCGCCACGGCCATGGGTCACGCCTCCTCGTCCAGATGGGACAGCTCTTCCTCGATGCGACGCCGGGTCCTCTCGTCGAGCCGGGGGGGCGCCGAACCCGGGTCCCGGGGCCCGGACCGGCGCCGGCCGGCCGAGCTCCACCGCCGCACCACCACGGCGGCCACGGCCGCCCCGAGCAGAAGGCCCACGAACGGTCCCACGTAGGCCACCAGGTTGAAGCCCCGTTTGGGCGGGTAGGTCAGGATGTCCTCCCCGAACTCCCGGGCGAAGTAGTCCAGGATCTCCTGCTTGGTCTTGCCCTCTGCGATCATGCGGCGGATGGCGGCCCGCATCTGGTCGCCCCCCTGACATCGGTCGGCGGTCAGGGGCTCCCCCGGGCAGGCGTAGCACAGGAGCCCCTCGGCCACCTCGGTCTCGGTCAGCGCCAGGGCCGGCCGGGCCGGCACGATCGCGGCGGCCAGGAGCCACAGAGCGGCGAGCCAAACGACGTTGCGGGTCATGGCGCCCTCCTCTTCCTTCTGGAGGGGATGATGGCCAGGATCCCTCCGAGCACCATCACCCCCCCGCCGATCCAGATCCAGATCAGCAGCGGGTTCACGGCCACCTTAAGGGTGATCTCACCGGTTCGGCCGATCCCGGGCATGGTCACGTACAGGTCCTCGCGCAGGGTGGAGCGCAGGGCCACCTCGGTGGTTGGCTGCCGGGCGTTCACGTAGTAGCGGCGCTCGGCGTTCAGCTGGCCGATGCGCTCGCCGCCGTTGTACACGCCCAGCACCGCCGCGTACACCGTGCGGTTGAACTTCTGGTAGGTCTGGAAGTCCTCGTACTTGAGCTCGTACCGGCCGATCTTCACCGACTCGCCCCTCGCCAGGGTGGCCTGGGTCTCCAGCTTGTAGGCCGACGACCCGGTGATGCCCACCACGATCAGCACCAGCCCGAAGTGCACCAGGTGCCCGCCGTAGCGCCGCCTCATCCGCCACAGCACCCGAAACCCGGCCGTGAGAGAGGACTCACCGGTGAGCTTGCGGCGCGAGCCCACGGCTGTGACGAACTCCTGCACGATGGTGGCTGCCACGAACCCGGCCAGGGTGAAGGCCACCAAGGCGTAGGGCTCCCGCACGCCAAGGGCCAGCAGGACCGCGCCGCCCACCAGGGCCGCCACGGCTGGCCGGAGGAAGTTGCGCCGGAGGTTGGCCGGGGAGGCCTTGCGCCACCCGATCAGGGGGCACACGCCGGTGATCAGGAGGAGTACCAGGAACAGGGGGGTGTTCACCTGGTTGAAGAACGGCGGGCCCACCGTGACCTTGTTGCCGGTGACTGCCTCGGAGATCAGGGGGAACACCGTTCCGAAGAAGGTGGCGAAGGCCAGGGCCAGCAGGATCACGTTGTTGAACAGGAACGTGCTCTCCCGGGAGAGGTACGACTCCAGGGCCCCCGGGGTTTTGAGCTCGCCGTAGCTCTCGGCAATCAGGTAGATGCCGCCCAGCAGGGTGATCACGATGAAGGCCAGGAAGTACCCGCCCAGCCCGGTGGCGCCGAAGTCGTGCACCGACTGGAGCACCCCGCTGCGCACCAGGTAGGTGCCGAAGATGCACAGCACGAAGGTCAGGAGAATGAGCGACATGTTCCAGACCTTCATGATGCCCCGCCGCTCCTGGATGATGGCGGTGTGGATGAAGGCCGTGGAGGTGAGCCACGGGATGAACGAGGCGTTCTCCACCGGGTCCCAGGCCCAGTACCCGCCCCATCCGAGCTCCACGTAGGCCCACTGCCCGCCCAGGATGATCCCCACGGTCAGGAAGATCCACGACAGCACGTTCCAGGCCCGGGTCTTGCGGATCCAGGAGGCGTCGGTGGTGCCGGTGACCATGGCGGCCACCGCGTAGGCGAAGGGGATGGTGAACCCGATGTACCCCAGGAACAGGGTGGGCGGGTGGAACACCATGCCGGGGTTCTGGAGCATGGGGTTCAGGCCCTGGCCGTCCCGGGGCACGAACCCGAGGGTCTCGAACGGGTTGGTGACGGCGCACAGCAGGAACAGGAAAAACGCGAGCGTTCCGGCCAGCACCAGGTACACGTAGGGGGTGGCCCGGGAGTCGGGCTCCCGGCGGTTGTTGTAGATGGCCAGGGCGGAGAACAGGCTCAGGACCCAGGCCCAGAACAGGAGCGAGCCCTTCTGGCCGGCCCAGAACGCGGTGGCCTTGTAGAACACGGGCAGGGCCCGGTCGGAGTAGGAGGCCACGTACTCCACCTGGAACGCGTCGGTGAGGAACAGGTAGCCGAGCGCCACCGCCGCACCCGTGGCCAGCACGGCCACGGCCACCAGGCTGCGCTTTCCGGCGCGGACCCACCGCAGGTCGTTTCGGACGACCCCCGCCACCAGCAACACCATGGCCAGCAGGGAGAGGGCGAGGGCCCCGAACTGGGAGAGGTTACCGAAGGTGACCAAGGGCGATCTCCTCCTTGTCAGGTGACAGTCGACAGGGAACAGCTGGGGTAGGCCTCGAGGCGGCCTGTTCGCGAAAACGTATTAACCCGGCGGCGAAATAGACGCGCCACCTCGGAGGGCAGGGCAAGGAACCTGCCCCCGGCCGGGCGCGAAGCCGGGCATTGAGGTTCGCCGCGCAAACACGGGACAGAAGAGCTGATTTCATGACAACTCAGTGGAATCCAAGCCGTTTCGCGGTCCAAGCGTCAGAGGCGCTGCGCGGCGAGCTAGGGAGCCGTACCCGGCTCTCCGACAGGTCCCTTGCCCCCCGGCCTTTGGCGCAACCCTGCACAACTGCTCGAAGATGAAAGAGGTTTTCAGCCTCCTAGCCTTCTAGCTTCCCAGCCTTTACGCCTTCCAGCAGGCCGAAGGCCCCAGACCTCACTCCCCTTCCGACTGGTACTTGGAGGGGCACTTCACCAGCAGGTTCTGGGCCCGGAACAGGTTCTGGGCCCGGGCGTAGGTGCCCTCGAGCAGCACCTCGATGTCGGGCTTGAAGGCGTCGGGCTTGGGGCCCTCGTACCGGGCGTCGATCTGCTCGTCCGGGGACTCGGCGTCGCGCACGGCGAACTCCAGCACCAGCCGCTTCTGGTCGTAGCGCACCGTGCCGCCCACCACCTCGCCCCCCACCCGGACGGAGTCTTGGTCGGTGAGCTTCCGACCCGTCGGGGAGTTCTTGAGCTCGGACACGGTCAGGTAGTAGGCGCTGGTGGTGGAGATGCCCCGGTAGATCAGGAACCCCACGCCGAGCGCCACCACGAGGATTCCCACCAGGACTTTGCGGGTGGACCTCTTCATCCGCGGACCCTCCGGGCTGATAAGGCTGGAAGGCTAGAAAGCTATGAACCCGGCGACAAAATAGGCACATCACCTCGGAGCGCGGGGCAAGGGACCTGCCTCCGGCCGGGCGCGAAGCCGGGCATGAGATTCGCCGCGCAGGCACAGGACCGAAGAGCTGGTTTCATGACAACGCGGTGGAATCCGAACCATTTCGCGGTCCGAGCGTCGGAGGCGCTGCGCGGCGAGCTAAGGGGCCGCGCCCGGCTCTCCGACAGGTCCCTTGCCCCTCCGAGCAGGGATCGATAGCGCTTGTTTATCCGCCGGGTGAATAGAAAGTTGGAAGGCCGGGAAGCTGGGAGGCTTGCCGACCAGGCTCGGGCCGGCAGGCTCCTCCGGCGAAAGGGCGGCCGACCGAAGGGAAGGGGCTTAGCAGGAGTCGTGCCAGGGAGGGCGGGACGGCTGGAAAGCTAGAAAGCTAGAAGGCTGGGAGGCGGAAGGCTAGGACGTTGGGCGCTGGGAGGTAAGGGCTGACGGCGCGAGCTGGGAATCTGGCTTTTGGCTTTCCAGCCTCCTAGCTTCCCCGCCTCTCTGCCCCAAAAAGGGGCAAATGGGATAAAATGTCGCAGGCTGGGTCGTGTCCCGCAGCAAGGCATAGGTCTATCTCGGGTGAACCTGGGGCCTTCGACGGAGGGCGTACAGCGGAGGAGGAGGCCCCGGGTTCGCCCCCTGACGCGATATGCGAACGCCACACTAGACCCCCCCCTTTTCACTCCCCCGCGAGCTTGCGCTGGATGGTCTTGCGGTTGATCCCCAGGATGCGGGCGGCCTGGACCTTGTTGCCCTTGCAGCGCCGCAGCACGTGCAGGATGTACTCGCGCTCGACCTCGGCCAGGGGCTTGCCCTCGGGCCACGCGAACCGCTCGGTCGGCCGCAGGTCCCGGAGCATCTCCTCCGGCAGGTCGTCGAGCCGCACCCGGCCGCCCTCGCACACGTACACGCACCGCTCCACCGCGTTCTCCAGCTCGCGCACGTTGCCCGGCCAGGAGTAGTCGAGGAACGCCCGCAGCACCTCGGGGCTGAACGACACCTCCCGGCCCAGGGCCGCGTGCCGGGCCAGGAACGCCTCCACCAGCAGGGGGATGTCCTCCCGCCGTTCCCGAAGGGGAGGCACGTCGATCCGGAAGGTGGCGATCCGGTAGTAGATGTCCTCCCGGAACCGGCCCTGCTTCACCGCGTCCAAGAGGTTCCGGTTCGTGGCCGCGACCACCCGCACGTCGAACCGGTGGAACGTCGCGCCGCCCACGGGCCGCACCCGCCGCTCCTGCAGGGCCCGCAGGAGCTTGGCCTGGATGCCCGGGGGCATCTCCCCGATCTCGTCCAGGAACAGGGTGCCGCCGTCCGCCTCCACGAACAGGCCGCGCCGGGAGCGTACCGCGCCGGTGAACGCGCCGCGCTCGTGGCCGAAGAGCTCGCTCTCCAGGAGGCCCTCGGGGATCGAGGCGCAGTTCACGGCCACGAACGGCCCGTCGCGGCGGGGTGAGGCCTCGTGCACGGCCCGGGCGATGAGCTCCTTGCCGGTGCCGGTCTCCCCTTGAACGAGCACGCTGCCTTCGGCCGGGGCCACCTTCTCGATCAGGCCGAACACCCGGCGCATGGCCTCGCTTCGGCCGAGGAGTCCCCCCGGCCCCGGGCCGGCCCCGACGCGTGCCTCCAATTCCCGCACCCGCTGGCGCATGCGCAGCTCGCGCTCGGCCCGCTTCACCGCGATGAGGATCTGCTCCATGCGAAACGGCTTGATGATGTAGTCGTAGGCCCCCCGGTCGATCAGCCGCACCGTGTCCTCGATGTCGCCGAAGGCGGTGACCAGGATCACGAACGGGCTGAATCCCGGTCGGGCCTTGACCGCGTCCAGGAGCGCCACCCCGTCCATCTCGGGCATGCGGATGTCCGAGATCACCAGGTGGAACGCTCCGTGCTCCAGCCGCTCCAGGGCCTCCCGGCCCGTGGCCGCCGTCTCCACGGGGTAGCCCCGCTCGGCCAGGATGTCGTGGAGGTAGTCGCGCATGTCGTCCTGGTCCTCCACCACGAGGATGCGGATGCGCGGGTCGCGGCTCATGCCGGCGCTCCTTCGTCCGGGCCGGTGCGGGCCAGCGTGATCACGAACCGGGCGCCGCCTCCGGCGGCATCTTCGATCCGGATGCTGCCGCCGTGCTCGTCCACCACGTTGGCCACGATGAACAGCCCCAGGCCGGTGCCCTCGCCCACGTCCTTGGTGGTGAAGAACGGATCGAACACCTTCTCCCGGATCTCGGGGGGGATGCCCGGGCCTTCGTCCTCGTACACGACCCGGAGACGTTCGGCCAAGGCGCCCGGGTCCTCCCCGATCTCCACCCGGATCGTTCCGCCCCCTGGCATGGCCTGGAGGGAGTTGAGCATCAGGTTCACGAACATCTGGCGGAGGGCGGTCTCGTCCCCCCTGAGCCGGTCCGAAGCGGCCACGACGTCCAGCCGCACCTCGGAGCGATTGCGTTTCGCGCGCAGCCGCGACAGGGAGAACGCCTCTTCCGCCACGTCCCCTAGCCGAACCTGTCCCAGCGCCCGGCCGGACTTGCGGGAGAACGCCAGCAGCCGGTCGATGGTCTCGGTGATCCTCCGCACCTGGCGGACCACGGCCTCCAGGGGCCTGCGGTTGGGGTCGTCCGGGCCGAGCCGGGCCAGCACCTGCTCGGCCCGACCCTGGATCACGTTGAGGGGGGTGCCGATCTCGTGGGCCAGCCCCGAGGTGAGCTGCCCGACCGAGGCGAGTCGCTCGGCGTGGCGCAGGCCCCGCTCCAGCCGCAGCTTCTCGCGGTAGAACGCCTCCCTCTGTCGGCTCTGCTCCTCCAGCCGCGCGGCCATGCGGTTGAACTCGTCCACCAGCTCGTCCAGGTCGGCCACGCCGGTCTTGTCGATGCGCAGGGTCAGGTCCCCTTCGCCCAGGCGCCGCGAGGCCTCCTTGAGCCGCCGGATCGGCAGAGAGATGTTGAGCCGGCTGATGAGGAAGATCACCACCCCCAGCAGGGCGGCCACGGCCGAGGTGAACAGGAGGAACCGCCTCGTCACCCCCGACAGGATCACGCCGATGTGCCGAAGGGGAAGGATCACCTCCACGGCGCCGAGGAACGCACCGTCCGGATCCCGCACCGGCTGCACCACGCTCAGGTACCGTTCGGTTCCCACCTCCAGCACCTGCTCCCGGCCCTCGGTTCCGACGCGGTCGGGATCGAGGGGTTGATGGGGTAGGGGCGGGTCGCCGCACTCGGGGCAGGCCAGGCTCAGCAGGTTGCCGTCCCGGTCGTAGAACCGCAAGGCGGGCACGGCAGGCCCCTCGAACGGGCTGATCTCGGCCAGGATCTGCTCCAGGTCCACCGTGGGGTCGGCGGGGTGGTAGTAACGCAGCACCGAGGCCAGGGCCCGGGCCAGGATCCACGCCTTGGACCGGGTGGCCTCGATCAGGTGGTGCTTCTCGTCCTGCACCGACACGTGACCGAGGGCGGCGGCGGCGAGCACGATGAGCGTGAAGATGTAGAGGAACAACCGGGTGGCGATTCGCACCGGCCCGCACTCCTTTCCGGGGCGCTGAACCTCCTCGACGGCCCCATGCTACCGGGGGCGAGGGGGGATGTCACGTTATTGGCCTGGCGACAAATAGGCTTGTTTGTCGCGGAGGACGAGCCAAGAGGGAAGCCCCCATCGGCCCCGGTGGGGCCCCACGACGTGCCGCGTAACCGGGTGCACTCCCCCGCGGGCATGGGTTTCAGGAACCGGAATTCAGCGGACAGAAGACATGGAGGGAAGGAACGACAGGCCTGACCCGGCGTCCGACGGCGTGCGGTCACAACCTGCCCACTTCCAAGTATTAATACCAACGGAAGTATTGCCAGATCCCCTGCGTCCACAAGGGAACCAGCGGGTGGGGGGCTGGTGGAGAGCCGGGAGCGGCCCCTTAGCTCGCCGCGCCCTCACCAAGCCTGAATCACCTTGGAAGTTCCGGAACTTCCGCCACCGGCGCCCCGGCCTACCGGGCTGACAACGGCATGCGAAGGCGCGGCGAAGAGGGTGCCGCACTCGCGCCCGGCCGGAGCCAGCCCCCCACCCGCGTCCGGCAATACCTTCGTAGGCCTTAGTATTTCTTCGCAAACAGGCCACCTCTCGGTCTGCTGGAGCTGAATTCTGGCCCCTGAAACCCATGCCTCCCGGACCATGAGGTGGAGGCGAAGAGGCATGGTAATGCCTAGAACGCGTGGGAATCCTGGAGGTTTTCAAGCCTCCCAGCGTCCCAGCCTCCTAGCGTCCTAGCGGAAATGGCAGGCCCGGTGCAGCGTTTCGCCGCCCTCGGGCTGGGACGGAGCGGCGACTGACGTGGGCAGCCTGCCGTACTTGACAGGCACGGGCGGGTTCCCTACGGTAGCCGGGTCCGTTCATCCTGCGGAGGGCCGAGGTGGCGAGAACCGGTGCGACACGGTGGGTCTGGATCGCATGGCTGGCGGCGGGGATCCTTCTGCTGCACGGGCCTGCGGTCCTGGGGGGCCCGGTTGGGTCGGCCGATGGGGCCCCGTCCGCCACGGTTTTCGCGGCCCCGTCCGGTGTGGGGGGGGAACCGCTGTCCCCGGACGGCCTTGCCGCCTGCCCGGTTTGCCACTACTGCGCCTCTTTGCTCCTGCCCGATCCGGGCGCGGCCGTGACCCTGGACCTGAGGCTCCTGCCCCGTTGCGCCGATTCATCCCCGCCGGACAGCGGCGTCGGGGACGTCCCCTCTCCGATCCCCATCGTCGTCGTTTGAACCCCATGCCTTGCACGGGGCGTGCCTCCCCTGCCGGGGCGGTGGGCACGCGGGGTGCATGGTCTTTTCCGGACGTCGGCAGAAATGCTCGGGACCGGGGTCCGTCCGCCTTTGCGCCGCTGAGGGGAGCTCCTCTCCGTGGACGTTCAGCAACGGGTCGGCCCAAGCGGTTTACAGGATCGTGGGAATGCGGGAACACAAGTGCAGAAATCGGTTGCGGGAAACTAGGGTCGGAGTCGGGCGTTTCAGGGGGCCCTTGCCCCGCAGGCCGGGGTGGCGGATCCTGGGTGCTCTGGTGTGCTTGCTGCTGCTCGCCGGGCCCTCGTGGGCGTTGTTCGGGGTGTCCAAGCGGCCGCAACCCGGCAGCGAGGCTCCCCGGTTCGCGGCACCGCTGCTGCGGGGGGGCACCTTCGACCTGGGGACCTACCTGGGCAAGAACCCGATCCTGCTCGACTTCTGGTCGATCTACTGCGTGGCGTGCCTCAAGGAGATGCCGAGCCTGCTGGACATCTACGAGCGGTACAAGGACCAGGGGCTGGTGGCCGTTAGCGTGAACCTGGACAGCTTCGGGGCCAAGCGGGTCCTGCGGTTCGTGCGGGGGCTCAAGTACGAGATCACGTTTCCGATCGTGATCGACAAGCGGCGGGAGGCGGGCGGGCGCTACGGGGTGAGCGTGCTGCCCACCACCGTGGTGATCGACCGGGAGGGCAAGGTCCTGTACTACCACGTGGGGTACTCCCCCGGCGACGAGAAGGAGATCGAGGCCCAGGTGCGCAAGGCCCTGGGGCTAGCCGAGTGACCGGGGGGCGCAGGAGGAAAGGCAATGGAGAACTGGCTCGAGTTCTGGGAGTTGGCGGCCACTTGGACCTTCGTGCCCCTGCTTGCGGCCATCGTGCTGCTGGTCACGGTCGGCACCGGCTGGTGGAAACCCCGTTGGCCCCGGTTGATGTGGGTGCTGGGGCTCGCCCTGGTGGCGACCAGCCTCTACCTCGGCGTGGCCCGGGGGGAGTGGGGGGAGACCCTGTTCAACGGCCAGCTCCTCTGACTGAGCTGCATAGGGGTCGGGTGACCCCCGGACAGGGCAGTAAAGCTCGGTTTCCGCTATTGCCTCTTCAAAGGCATTGCCAGGGTGCGGGGTGGGGGCCTGGTTCCGGCCGGGCGCGGGGGCGGGTTTGAGATTCGCCAGTCGGCACAGGACAGGAGAGCTGGTTTTATCCGAAGCCTCGGTGGGTGTGGGGCCTTAGTGTCGTGCTCCGTAAATTCGCTGATTCCCCCCCCCGCGGCATATGCTTTCTTGCGGTACCCGACACTCATGGAGTGGCGGGTTGACAACTTGCGAATCGACGTCCGAGGCCGGGGCGGGGCCTGCTGCTGGTGTCGGACGAAGAAGGAGTCGCGATGCGATCGACCACGTTTCTTGCTTTCGTCGTGCTGACGGCCGGGGTTGCAGCCCCGGCTTCGGCTTTCGTAAAGGACGGGTGCGGCGCCGGCGACTGCCGGTCGTGCCACAGCCTCTCCAAAAACGAGGCCGAGAACATCCTGAAGGGGCTGGTGCACGAGGTGCTCTCGGTGGAGTTCAGCGATGTGCCCGGGTTGTGGGTGGTGGACGTGGAGGACCAGAGGGGGCGGCGGGGGCCCGTGTACATCGACTTCTCCAAGCGTTACGTGATCACGGGAAACGTGCTGGAGGTGGCGACCCGTGAAAACCTGACGCGGCGGAGGATGATCGATCTGAACCGGATCGACCCCTCGCGGATTCCCCTGGACGACGCCCTTGTGATCGGGGACCCGGCGGCCGAAAAGAAGATCGTCGTGTTCACCGACCCGGACTGCCCGTACTGCCGGAAGCTGCATCCCCAACTCCGGAAGGTGGTGGAGCGGCGGCCCGGGGTGGCCTTCTACGTGAAGATGTTTCCGATCAAGAAGACGAGCCGGGAGAAGGCGAAGACCATCGTGTGCACGCGGTCCCCGGAGCTCTTGGACCGGGCGATGGAGGGCGGGGAGATCCCCCCGCCCGACTGCGAGACGGACCAGATGGAGAAGAACCTGGAGTTCGGTCGGAGCATCGGCGTGCGCTCCACTCCCACCCTGGTGTTCCCGGACGGCCGGGTGATCCCAGGGGCCAAGTCCGCCGACAAGATCCTGTTGCTATTGGACGAGGCTGCGGCCCCTCCCCGCAAGGAGTCCCGGGCAGGGTCCGCTTGGGCGGTCTCCCGTTGAGTTCCCCACGCCAGGAGGTGCGGTCGTGAAGGGGGCGTTTCTTTCGCTTTGGGTGTTCGTCTGGTTGGGGGGGGTGGCCGGCGCCGCGGTTCTGGACCCGGCCCTGTACGTGGGCAGCGAGCGGTGCCGAGGGTGCCATCCGGAGAAGTACCAGGGGTGGAGCAAGACGTTCCACGCCACCGTGGTGCAGGACGCCAAGAAGAACCCGGAGGCGGTGCTCGGCGACTTCTCCGTGCCGAACCTGGGGTTCACGCTCGAGGACGTGGAGTTCACCATCGGCGGGCACTGGCAGCAGCGGTACATGAAGAAGATCGGCGACGACTACTACGTGCTGCCCAAGCTGTGGAGCGTGCAGTCCCAGAAGTGGCAGGCGTACAACGTGTGGTCGTGGCGGAAGATGCCGTACGGGAAGTACTGCAAGGGGTGTCACGTGACCGGGTTCGACCCGACCCGGGGGAAGGCGGTGGAGCCCCGGATCGGGTGCGAGGCGTGCCACGGCCCCGGCCGGGCCCACGCCGAGGCCGAGGGGGCCGGTCTGATCGTGAACCCAAAAAAGCTCTCGGACGAGCGGCGGGACATGATCTGTGCGGCCTGCCACGTGCGGGGGACCGACCCGTCCAAGACGTACTACTTCCCGGTGGGCTTCATGCCCGGGGACGATCTGGGCGAGCACTACGTGCCCAACGGCAAGGAGCCCGAGGAGACGAACACCCAGGCGGTCCTGCGGATGTTCGCCAAATGGAAGAAGAAGCGCGAGGAAGGCGCCCAGCTCAAGTGCGACGTGTGCGGGATTCCCGGGGTGGCCGAGGAGCGGGACCAGGAGAAGGTGGACTCGATGCTGGAGTTCTGCTTCGGGTGCCACGGGTTCAAAAACAAGTACGCCGAGCACACGCGCCACCCCGCGGGCGTCGGGTTGATGTGCTTCGACTGCCACGTGCAGCAGACAAAGGAGATCATGAACCCGGGCACCAAGGACATCCACTCGTACGGCTACTTCCTCGTGCACAAGGAGAAGTGCTACGACCCGCAGATCGAGAAGGCCTGCGGAAAGTGCCACGGCGACAAGGGGCCCGAGTGGGCCCGCCGCACGGTGGAGTCGTGGGGCAAGCCGGTGGAGCTAGACCACTAACTTCCAGGGAACTTCGGGCCTTCGGCCCGCTAGGCAGCTAGGCGGCCAGGCGGCTCTCGAACCGCGCCAACGCTCGGGGGGCATGGGGTCTGCGAATCAGGAGGCAGAAGACAGATTTCAGTGGACAGGTTGTGACCGCACGCCGTCAGACGCTGGACCAAGCCTGTCGTTCCTTCCCTGTCTCCTGTCCGCTGAATTCCGGTTCCTGAAACCCATGCCCCGCCGCCGGCAACGGCCCCGGACCACCGCACGTTACCCTTCTCCGTTGTTAGGGTCGCGCGGCGGCCGAAGGGGGCTTTCCCGCCTCACCTCGCCACCTCCGCGTTGGCCTCCAGCGCCCGAGCCAGGTACTTCTTCATCCAGGCGGGATCGATGTAGTCCGGGAAGCACATGCGGTTCCCCGAGAGGTCCTGGATCACCTCGCCCCGGTAGTCCAGGAAGATCATCAGGCAGTTGTAGTTGTAGTCGAACTTCTGGCCCAGGGCGATCTCCTCCTTGGTCATGTTCTCGTTCAGGTTGATGCGGACCAGGAGGAACCGATTCTTGATGATGTCGGCCACCTCGGGGTCGGTGTACATCTTGGTGGCCAAGCCCTCGCACCGGCTGCACCCTTCCGGGAAGTAGAAGTCCACGATGATGGGCTTCTTCTGCTCGCGCGCCAGCCGCATGGCGTCTTCGAGGGTGTACCAGTCGAGGGGGATGTTGCTCGCGACCGAGTCTTCGATGCGCATGTGGGCGTTGCCGGAGCGGCGGTTCTGGCCGCCGGTGGCGCACGCCCCGAGGACCAGAGGGATCAGGGCCGCTGCTGCGATGAATCGGCTTCTCATGGGTCGTCTCCTGTCAGGGGAGGGACCGGTCCCGGTCCCAGGGTCCGAAAGGGCCCGCGAGCACGGGCCGTGTCCGGCAACTATACCCGATTTTGTCCTCGGGGCAATTCAGGGGGTTCTCTGGACCGGCGACAACGTTGGCGCGTTTCAGGACAGAGACTAGAATTTGGGGCCACGCCCGGCGCTCCAGCAGGCTCCACGCCCCAGAGCGCGTCTATTTGGCCGCCGGAGTAATAGGAGGCGCTAGCCTCCATTTGTGGGCCTGACGGACAAGCAGGCGCTACCCTTCCCAGCTTGGAGGGGCAAGGGGCCAGCCCTGGCCCCCGCGGCGGGGTCTCGCGTAGGATATCCCGCTCGGGATTCCGGAGGGTTGAGCGGAGTGTCACCGTGATGCGCGGCTTGCGTGTGCTCCTGTGGATGCTCGTCGCCTTGCCCCTGGCGGCGGGACTGGGATGTTCCGGAGAGAAGGCCCCGGCCAAGGCCGAGAAGGGGCGGCCTGCCCCCGACTTCGAGCTCGTCGGGCTCGACGGGACGACCTGGCGGCTGTCGGACCTGCGGGGCAAGGTGGTGTTCGTGAACCTGTGGGCCACCTGGTGCCCGCCGTGCCGGCAGGAGATCCCCTCCATGGTGCGGTTCTACCGTAGGTACAAGGACAAGGGGGTGGAGATCCTGGCCGTGTCGGAGGACCGGGATCCGGCCGCGGTCCGGGCTATGGTGATGCGTCAGGCCGTGGTGTTTCCGGTGCTCATGGACCGGGATAAGCTGGTGTACGGCCTGTACCGGGCCACCGGCGTGCCCGAGACCCATCTCATCGACAAGAAGGGGGTGATCCGGCACTCGGTGATCGGGCCGTTCGATTGGGAGGCTCCCGAGGTGGACCGGGCCGTGGACCAGCTGCTTCAGGAACCCCTGTGAGGTCAGAGTGAAGCCGTCGCCCCAGCGCACCTACACCTGCAACGACTACCGCCAGGAGATGCGGCTCCTGGGCCTCAAACGCCGGCTCGAGGACCCGGCGCTCACGGACGACGAGCGCCGCCGGCTCGAGGCCGAGATCCAGGCCCTGGAGCAGGAGATGGGCATGGGTTGACTTCGGTCTTCGGTCGTCGGTCCCCGAGCCGACGATCCGGGGGCCGAATCTCCTCGGCCGCTTACGCCGTCTCCTGGAAGACGACTCCCTCCGCCCGTTCGGCCAGCCACTCGAAGGCCCAGGCGCTCTTGAACAGGATCACGGGCCGGCCCTGGCGGTCCTCGCACCACAGGGTGCTCGGATCCCGATCCACGGCGGCCGGGTCGAGGCCGTCGCCCTCCACCCACCGGGCCACCTGGAACGGCATCGGCTCCAGGGTCACGGTGACCCCGTACTCGGTCTCCAGCCGGTATTTCAGAACGTCGAACTGGAGCACCCCCACGGCCCCCACGATGGGGTCCTTGTCCCCCAGGGGTTGGCGGAACACCTGGATCGCCCCCTCCTGAGCGAGCTGCTCGAGGCCCTTGTGGAGCTGCTTGGATTTGAGGGCGTTCTTCACCCGGACCCGGGCGAAGTGTTCCGGGGAGAAGTGGGGCACGCCCTCGAAGGTGAGGTCCGGGATCTCGGTCAGGGTGTCGCCGATGTGCAGTGTGCCCCGGTCGTGGATCCCGATCACGTCCCCGGGGTAGGCCTCGTCGATCACCACCCGCTCCTGGGCCATGAACTGGAGCGGCAGGGCCAGTGCCACCTCCCGGCCCAGCCGGGGGTGGCGCACCTTCATGCCCCGCCGGAACCGGCCCGACACCACCCGTACGAATGCGACCCGGTCGCGGTGCTGGGGGTCCATGTTCGCCTGGATCTTGAACACAAACCCGGAGAACCGCTCCTCCGCCGGGCCCACGGGCCCGGCCGTCGAGGGCCGGGGGCCCGGCGGCGGGGCCATCTCCAGGAAGTCCTGGAGGAACGGCTCCACCCCGAAGTTCGTGACCGCGCTCCCGAAATAGACAGGGGTGAGCTCGCCCGCGAGCACCCGGTCCAGGTCGAACTCCTCCCCGGCCCCCTCCAGGAGCTCCACCTCCTCGCGGAACGACGCCAGGTCGTGGGGATCCAGAAGGTCGGCCAGGGAGGGGTCGTCGGGCCCGGTCATCCGGGCCGCGGTGCGGCGCTGCCCGTGGTCGCCCCCTTCGAAGAGAAGCACGTGGCGGTCCCGCAAATCGTACACCCCCCGGAATCGTTTCCCCATCCCGAGCGGCCAGGTCACGGGGCAGGCCGCGATGCCCAGCACGTCCTCGATCTCGGTCAGCAGTTCGAGCGGCGGCCGGCCCTCCCGGTCGAGCTTGTTCACGAAGGTGAAGATGGGGATGCCCCGCATCCGGCAGACCTGGAAGAGCTTTCGGGTCTGGGCCTCGACGCCCTTGGCGCAGTCGATCAGCATCACGGCGGCGTCGGCCGCCGTCAGCGTGCGGTAGGTGTCCTCCGAGAAGTCCTGGTGGCCCGGGGTGTCCAGAAGGTTTACCCGGTACCCGTTGTACTCGAACTGGAGCACGCTCGTGGTGACCGAGATGCCCCGGGCCTTCTCGAGTTCCATCCAGTCGGAGGTGGCGTGGCGGGCCGCCCGGCGGGCCTTGACCGCGCCGGCGAGGTGGATGGCCCCGCCGTAGAGGAGGAATTTCTCGGTGAGGGTGGTCTTTCCGGCGTCGGGGTGGGAGATGATGGCGAAGGTGCGCCGCCGGGCGGCCTCGCGGGCCACGGCGTTGGGGGTGTCCATGTGGGGGGCTACCTCGTGCGAAAAAGAGGGGATGGCGACAACGAAAACCGGCCCTCGGGGCGTTCCGAGGGCCGGGCAGGATACGGCCTGGGGCCGGAGAAGTAAAGTTCGGTTGCCGGGCACCGGGGCTACATCGTGGGGACCTCTTCGTCCCGGTCCCGCTCCCGGCGCTCGAGGTCGGCCACCCGGCGCTCCAAGGACCGGAGCTGCTCCTCCACGAGCTCGAGGTCCTTTCTGGGCACCAGGTCCATTTTCCGGAAGGCCTCCTGGATGAGATCCCGGATCCGGGCCTCCCACTCCTCCCGGGAGGTCTCGGCCTTGGCCAGGATCTCCTTCACGATGTTCTCCCCCTCCTCTTGGCTCATGCGGCCCTGCTCCACCAGCTCGTCCACGAGCTTGCGGGCCCGCTCCTCGGTCAGGGTGAGAAGGCCGATGCCGGCCAGGGTGGCTTTCCGGAACATGTCGAGCATGGCGGACTCCTCTCTCGGCTGGAAGGCTGGAAAGCTAGGAGGCTAGGAGGCTGGGAGACCTCGAGTTCCGCCTCCCCGCGTGCGGGTCCAACGTGCCCCAGTTCCCCGGGGTTGTCAAACGGGAACCCGGTCCAAGGGTGTCAGGCCCCCAGGAGCTTCGCCGCCTCTTCATAAGCCGCCTCGAGGGCCTTGTCCAGGCCCGAGGGGTCTGGGCCGCCGGCCTGGGCCAGCTCGGGCTTGCCGCCGCCCCGGCCCCCGACCTTTTCGGCCAGGGGTTTGATGAGGTCCCCGGCCCGGACCCGTTTGGTGAGGTCCTTGGTCACGGCCACGAGAAGGAGCGCCTTGCCCCCGGCCTCTGCCCCGAGCACCACGATCCCCGATCGGATCCGGTCGCGCAGCCCGTCGGCGAACTCCCGCAGGGCCTTGGGGTCGGCCGCCGGC
Source organism: Deferrisoma palaeochoriense (assembly GCF_054656955.1). Lineage (NCBI taxonomy): Bacteria > Pseudomonadati > Thermodesulfobacteriota > Deferrisomatia > Deferrisomatales > Deferrisomataceae > Deferrisoma > Deferrisoma palaeochoriense. The sequence continues at coordinate 46,044 of NZ_BAAHXI010000015.1, read as the reverse complement.
ACCCGGGTCGCGAGCACCCGCACGCCGTCGATCTCCCGGGCCTGGGCGAGCACGTCCCGGGCCGCCCCCCCGGCGAGCTGGCTCCGGAGCGAGCTGATCTCCCGCTCCAGCTCCTTGGTGCGCTCCAGGGCCCGGCGCACCTTCTCCGGCACCTCGTCGGGGTTGGCCCGCAGAAGGGCCGCCGCCTCGGCCAGGGCGTCCTCCATGGCGAACACCCGCTCCAGGGCCCGATCGCCGGTGGCCGCCTCGATCCGGCGCACGCCGGCGGCCACCCCGCCCTCGGACACGATCTTGAACAGCCCGATGTCGCCGGTGCGGGAGGCGTGGGTGCCCCCGCACAGCTCGGCCGACACCTCGCCCATCCGCACCACCCGGACCCGGTCGCCGTACTTCTCGCCGAACAGGGCCATCACCCCCTGGCGCCGGGCCTCCTCGAACGACTCCTCCGAGACCGTGATCGGGTGGTTGGCCTGGATCCACCGGTTCACCCGGCGCTCCACCTCCCGGAGCTCCTCGCCGGTCATGGGGGCGAAGTGGGTGAAGTCGAACCGCAGCCGATCCGGGGCCACAAGCGACCCGGCCTGCTTGACGTGGTCGCCGAGCACCTGGCGGAGGGCGGCGTGGAGGAGGTGGGTGGCCGAGTGGTTCTGGGCCGTGGCGAACCGGGCCCCGGCCTCGACCCGGGCCACCACCCGGTCGCCCTCCCGCAGGGTGCCGCGGCTCACGGCGCCCTTGAGCACGATGAGATCCGGGAACGGCTTGGCCGCGTCCTCCACCCGCACGTACACCCCGTCGGCCTCGAGGCTTCCGGTGTCGCCCACCTGGCCGCCGCTCTCCCCGTAGAACGGAGAGTCGGCGAGCACCACCTCCACGGCCTCGCCCTCCCGGGCCTCGGCCACGCGGTCGCCGTCTCGCACCAGGGCGAGCACGGGCGTTTCGGCCTCCAGCGTCTCGTACCCCACGAACCGGGTGGCGACCCCGGCCGACCGGAGGTCCCGGTACACCCCGGCCACGGCCTCCTCCCCCGAGCCCTTCCAGGAGGCCCGGGCCTTTTCGCGCTGGGCCTCCATCTCGGCCTCGAACCCGGCCTCGTCCAGGGTGAAGCCCCGGTCGCGGACGATGTCGGCCGTGAGGTCCACCGGGAACCCGTAGGTGTCGTACAGCCGGAACACCACGTCGCCGGGGATCACGGTCTCCCCGCGGGCGGCGAGCCGGGCCACCTCCTCCTCGAGGATCTGGAGGCCCCGGTCCAGGGTGCGGGAGAACCGCTCCTCCTCGTGGAGGATCACCTTGGCGATGTACTCGCGCTTGTCCGAAAGCTCGGGGTAGGCCCCCTCCATCTGGTCGATCACCACCCCCGAGACCTTGTGGAAGAACGGTTCCTCGAATCCGAGCATCCGGCCGTGGCGCATGGCCCGCCGCATGATCCGCCGCAGCACGTAGCCCCGGCCCTCGTTGGACGGGAGCACCCCGTCGGCGATCAGGAACGTGGTCGCCCGGATGTGGTCGGCCACCACCCGCAGGCTCACGTCGCTCTCCTCGGCGCGGCCGTAGGGCACACCGGCGAGGTTCGCCGTGAAGTCGATGATCGGGCGGAACAGATCGGTGTCGTAGTTGGAGTGCACGCCCTGCACCACGGCCGTGACCCGCTCCAGGCCCATTCCCGTGTCGATCGAGGGCTTGGGCAGGGGGGTCATGGTGCCGTCGGCCGCGCGCTCGAACTGCATGAACACCAGGTTCCAGAGCTCCAGGAACCGGTCGCAGTCGCACTCGGGGCCGCACCGGTCCGGGTCGGGGCAGGGGTAGATGCCGGGCCCCTGGTCGTAGTGGATCTCGCTGCAGGGGCCGCAGGGCCCCGTGTCGCCCATGGCCCAGAAGTTGTCCTTGGCCCCGCACCGCACGATCCGCTCGGCCGGCACCGGGGTCTCCTGGAGCCACAGGTCCCGGGCCTCGTCGTCATCCTCGTAGATCGTGACCCACAGCCGGTCGGGATCGAGCTTCATGTGCTCGGTCAGGAACTCCCAGGCGAACCGGATCGCTTCGCGCTTGAAGTAGTCGCCGAACGAGAAGTTCCCGAGCATCTCGAAGAACGTGTGGTGCCGGGCCGTCCGGCCCACGTTCTCGAGGTCGTTGTGCTTGCCCGAGACCCGAAGGCACTTCTGACAGGTTGTGGCCCGGACGTAGTCGCGGCGCTCCTGCCCGGTGAACACGTCCTTGAACTGGACCATGCCGGCGTTGGTGAAAAGGAGCGTCGGGTCGTTTTGGGGCACCAGGGACGAACTCGCCACCACCCGGTGGCCCTTGGAGGCGAAGTAGTCCAGGAACGCCTTTCGGATCTCGTTTCCGGTCATCGAAGAACCCCTGTCATCGGATCGTGGATCATACGAAACGGGCCCCGAAACCGGGGCCGGATGCGCGAGAAGCCCGGCGGCTGGGGAGCTTGAATCTCCCGTAGGCCGCGGGGCGGCCAGATCGCAAGAACAATAACCTCTCGGTCTCGCCCGCTCCCTTGGCCGCCGGAGCCGGGACCACGGGCCCTGAGACCGTGCCAGGTGTCAGAGGGCAGACGAGAGAGGACCGGGTTTTTCTGACCTCTGACTTCTGAATTCTGGCCCCTGAACCGGCCGCCGCTCCCACAGGTTGGCCGGCGCGATGGCGCCGGAACCCCAAACGTTCTTAGCCGCCTAGCTGCCAAGCAGCCCAGCCGCCTAGCCGAAGTTGCTTGGAGGCTGGGGACCGAACGGCGGCAAGCGAACCGGCTGGGACCCTTGTCGCCCGGGCCGCTCCCCGAGGTGCATCTCCGCGTTCGCGTGGAGCAGAAGGCCTCCTAGCTTCCTAGCCTCCCCAGCTTGCCGGACTGTCAGAACCGCTCGATCTTCAGGCCCCCGTTTTTCTCCCCGCCCTCCTCGGCCGTGTTCCAGCGGGTGTCGCTGGTGGACTGGATGCCCGACATCTTGAGGGCGAAGTCGTCCGGGTTGGACGACTGGCGCAGGGCTTCCTTATACGTGATGAGGTTTTTCTTGAGAAGCCCCATGAGCGACTGGTCGAAGGTTTGCATGCCGTAGGTGGTGAACCCCTCCGCGATGGCCGTGCGGAGCTCCTTCGTCTTCTCGGGCACCTCGATGCATTCGCGCACCCGGGCCGTGGACACCAGCACCTCCACGGCCGGCACCCGGCCCTTGCCGTCGGCCCGGGGCACGAGCCGCTGGCTGATCACGCCCCGGAGGATGCTCGCGAGCTGGAGCCGCACCTGCTTTTGCTGGTACGGCGGGAACACCGAGATGATCCGGTGGATGGTCTCGGCCGCGTCCACGGTGTGGAGGGTGGAGAGCACGAGGTGTCCGGTCTCCGCCGCCACCAGGGCGGTCTCGATGGTCTCGAAATCGCGCATCTCCCCCACCAGGATCACGTCTGGGTCCTGACGCAGGGCGCTTTTCAGCGCGCCGGCGAAGCTCAGGGTGTCGAACCCCACCTCCCGCTGGTTGATGATCGATTTCTTGTCCCGGTGCAGGAACTCGATGGGGTCCTCGATGGTGATGATGTGGCAGGTCTTTTTCTGGTTGATGTAGTCGATCATCGAGGCCAGGGTGGTCGATTTCCCCGATCCGGTGGTCCCGGTCACCAAAATGAGGCCCCGGGGTTCCATGGCCAACTCCTCCACCACCTTGGGCAGGAGGAGTTCCTTGACGGACTTGATTGCGGTGGGGATCACCCGGAACACCATGCCCACGGTGCCCCGCTGCTGGAACACGTTCACCCGGAACCGCCCGAGCCCCGGCACCCCGTAGCCCATGTCCACCTCGTGCTGATGCTCGAACACGTCCCGCTGGGCCGGGGTCATGATCTCGTCCGCGAGTTTCTGGAGCACCTCGGGGGCGAGCCGGCCCGCATCCTTGTAGGGGTAGAGTTGGCTGTCCCGCCGGAAGATGGGGGGGAGGCCCGCCTTCAGGTGGATGTCGGAGGCCCGGGCCTTGACCGCGACCTCCAGGATCCGGTTGATGTCCATGGCGGCCACCCCCTACGCCTCGGCGGGCGGGGCTTCCGGAACGGCGAGCCCGAGCTTCTCGCGCACCTGGCGGTCCACCTCCTCCAGGATGTCGGGGTTCTCCTTGAGGAAGCGGCGGGCGTTCTCCCGGCCTTGGCCGATCCGGGTCTCGCCGTAGGTGTACCAGGCGCCCCGCTTGTCCACGATCCCGTGGTCCGCTGCGAGGTCCAGGAGGTCACCGGTGCGGCTTACCCCTTCGTTGTACAAAATATCGAACTCGGCCTTGCGGAACGGCGGCGCCACCTTGTTCTTCACTACGGTGACCCGGGTGCGGTTGCCCACCACCTGGTCGCCGTCCTTGATGGCGCCCACCCGGCGCACGTCGAGGCGCACCGACGAGTAGAACTTGAGGGCGGTTCCGCCGGTGGTGGTCTCGGGGTTTCCGAACATCACCCCGATCTTCATGCGGATCTGGTTGATGAAGATCACGAGCGTCCGGGTCTTGGAGATGGTGGCCGTGAGTTTCCGCAGGGCTTGGCTCATGAGCCGGGCCTGGAGCCCCACGTGGCTGTCGCCCATCTCCCCCTCGATCTCGGCCCGGGGCACCAGGGCCGCGACCGAGTCCACCACCACCACGTCCACGGCGTTGGAGCGCACGAGGAGTTCCGTGATCTCCAGGGCCTGCTCCCCGGTGTCGGGCTGGCTCACCAGGAGGTCCTCCACGTTCACCCCGAGCCGCCGGGCGTAGGAGACGTCGAGGGCGTGCTCGGCGTCGATGAAGGCCGCGATGCCCCCCTGGCGCTGGGCCTCGGCCACGGCGTGGAGGGCGAGCGTGGTCTTCCCCGACGACTCGGGCCCGAAGATCTCCACCACCCGCCCCCTCGGGTATCCGCCCACCCCGAGGGCGAGATCGAGGGAGAGGGCCCCGGAGGGGATGGCCTCGACGCCCCGGGCCGGGCCGGCCTCGCCGAGGCGCATGATTGCGCCCTTGCCGAACTGCTTTTCGATCTGGCCGATGGCCAGGTCCACCGCCTGGCGGCGTTCGGTTGTCATCGCGTTCTCCTCTGTAAGGACCTTGTGCGAGAAGGCTCGAAAGCGGGAAGGCTAGAAGGCCAAGGGCCCTCTCCGGTTCCACCACCCGACCGGGCCACTGCCCCTCCCGCGCCGGTTCTCAGGGGGGTGAACCGGCGGCGGCCGGCCCCAGGGGGGCCCGGCCCCGTTCGATGTAGTCGGGGCCGCCCGGGCCGAGACGGCTTTCGAACAGGGTCAGGTGGGCCACCTCGAACGCCGTGCCCCGGTAGGACCGTTCGGCCGGACCGAGCCGCTCGAGCCCCGGGATCCCCCCGGGCCCCCGGGACCGGCCGAGCGTGATGTGGGGCCGAAACGGTCGGGCCTCGCGGGGGAACCCCAGGCGCTCGAGCCGGGTTTCCACCTCGAGGGCGCACCGGCCGAGCGCCGCGGTGCCGCCCTCGAGCCCCACCCAGAGGACCCGGGCCCTTCCCCGGGGCGGGAAGGTTCCCACGCCCGCGGGGGTGAGCCGGATCGGCCCGGCCACGGGCAGGGGCGGGGCCAGGGCCTCGCGCACCGCCTCGAACCGCTCCGGGGGGATCTCCCCCAGGAACCGCACGGTGATGTGCATGCGGTCCGGCCGCACCCACCGGGCCCGCACCCCCCGGGCCCGGAGCCTTGCCGCCAGGTGCCCCAGTTCCTCGCGCAGGGGCGCCGGCAGTTCGGCCGCCACGAAGGCCCGGATCAGGCCGTTTCCGTCCACGGCAGCTCCGCCTCCCGGGCAAGCCGTTGGAGCACCGCCTCGGCCGCCCCCTCCTGGATCTCGGTTCGTTCCCCGTGGAGTCCGAGCCGCTCGGCCCGGATGCGTCCCGGCCGGCCCCAGGCCACCCATACCGTGCCCACCGGTTTTTCCGGCGTGCCCCCGGTGGGGCCGGCAATCCCGGTCACGGCGGCCCCCAGCCGGGCCGGCGACCGGCGGAACAGCCCCTCGAGCATGGCCCGGGCGCACGCCTCCGATACGGCGCCGTGCGTTTCCAGGAGATCCTCCGGCACCCCGAGGAGTTCGACCTTGGCCCGGTTCGAGTAGACCACGAGCCCCCGGTCGAAATAGGCGGAGCTCCCGGGCACCCGGGTGATCCGGTGGGCGATGAGCCCGCCGGTGCACGACTCGGCCACGGCCACGGGTCCACCGCCGGAGGCGAGGGCGGCGGCCAACCGCAGTTCCGGGGGAGGTTCGCTCACGGTGTTGCCCCCTTTTGGGCCGGGCGGCCGGTCCCCCCGGCAAGTCCGGAACGGCATCCGTGCCGAAGGCGCCCCAACCCCGCGCTGGCGGGGCTCAGAGCCATCCGGACCGCACGAGGAGTTCGAGGACCCCCCGGGCGGCGAGCCCGGCCGCGAGATCGTCGAGCAGGATGCCCCAGCCTCCCCCCACCCGGCGGTCGATCCACCGGATCGGGGGGGGCTTGAGTATATCAAACGCCCGAAACGCCACAACACCGGCCACGAAGGCGCCGATGCCGGGCGGTAACCCCAGCACGGCGACCCAGAACCCCAGGGCCTCGTCGAGCACGATCCACGGCGGGTCGTGTTCGGCCTCGGCCCGGGCGGCCCGGCCACAGGCCGCCGCCGCCAGAGGAAGGCACAGGAGAAACAGGCCGAGCTCCAGGGGCCATGGGAGAAGCCCCAGCGCCGCCACCAGCGGAACCGCGGCCAGGGTTCCCCAGGTCCCCGGGGCCCGGGGCAGGCGCCCGACCCCCAGGCCCGAGGCGGCGAGCGTCCAGGGGTCCATGGGCTACGGCTTGGGCTTGGGCCGGGGGTGGGCCGCCAGAAACGCCTTCACGCACTCGGGGTCGAACTGGGTCCCGGCGCACCGCTCGAGCTCCGCGATCGCGACGTCGTGGCTCAGCCCTTTCCGGTAGGCCCGGTCGCTCGTCATGGCGTCGTAGGTGTCGGCCACGGCCATCACCCGGGAGGCCAGGGGAATCTCCTCCCCCGCGAGCCCCTCGGGGTATCCCTTGCCGTCGAACCGCTCGTGGTGGTGGTACACGATGGGCACCACGTCCCGCAGGAACGAGATGGGTTCCAGGATCCGCTTGCCCATGGCGGGATGGCCCTTGATGATGTCGTACTCCTCGGGGGTGAGCCGGCCGGGTTTGTTCAAGATGGAGCTCGAGATCCCGATCTTCCCGATGTCGTGCAGGAGCCCCGCCTGCCGGAGCGTCTGACAGAAGTCCTCGTCGAGGCCCATTTCCCGGGCCGCCGCCACGGCGAGCCGGGTCACGTTCTCGGAGTGGCCGTGGGTGTACGCGTCCTTGGTCTCGATGGCGAGCGCCAGCCCCTGGATCGTCTCCCGGAAGGTGTTCTCCAGGTCGGCGTAGAGAAGGGCGTTCTCCAGGCTCGCCGCGGCCCGGTCCCCGAGCACGATCAGGGCCTTCTCCTCCCGGGGCCGGAACGGGGCCCGCTTGCGGCGGGAGTAGGCGTTCAGGAGCCCCAGCACCTGGCCGCCCCGCCGGAGCGGCACGGAGAGGAGCGTGTGCATCCGGCTCCGGCCGGCATCGGTGAGAAGCGAGGCGAGGTCCTCTCCCTGCACCTGGACGTGGGGCTTGGCGCCAAGCAGGGTTTCCAGCCGGTCCGGGGCGGCCAGGAGCGGCGTCTCGTCGCCGTTGGGCCCCAGACCCAGCCGACGGGTGAATCCTTCTTCCTTGGGCGGCCGGAACCACAGCTCCACGGCGTCGGCCCCCACCTCCTTGCACGCCGCCTCCACCACGATCCGCAGGACCTCGTCGAGGGAAAGGCTCGAGGAGACGGCCTCGCTCAGCCGAAGCAGGGTGACCTGCTCCCTCAGTTGCAGGTTCTCGGCCTCGAGGCGGAGTTTCTCGACGGCCCGGTTCACCACCTGGATGAGTTCGCCCACCTTGAACGGCTTGAGGATGTAGTCGTAGGCCCCGATCTTCAGGGCCTCGATGGCGGTCTCGACCGTGGCGAACCCGGTCATCATGATCACGATGGACGGGTGGCCGGCCTTTCGGATCTCCCGCAGGAGCTCGAGCCCCCCCATGCGGGGCATCTTGAGGTCGGTGACCACGACGTCGTAGGGGTCCTTCTGGGCGAGCTCCCAGGCCTCGTCCCCGTCGGCGGCCTCGTCGACGCTGTAGCCCTGCTCCTCCAGGATGTCGGCCAGGACCCCGGTGATGTCCTCTTCGTCGTCCACCACCAGCACGCGGGGCCGGTGGGTCCGTTCGTCCTCCATCACGCGCTTGCTCCTTCAGACGGCGAGTCGGGTTCCGGTTTCGCCGCCCTCCCCTCGGGCCCGGCCCGAAACGCGGGCAGCCGGACCCGCGCCACCGTGCCCCGCGGGGCGCGGGGTTCCAGGCCCAGTTCTCCCCCCAGCCGGCGCACGATGCCCAGGGCCACGAACAGCCCCAGCCCCGTGCCCTTGCCGGCCGGTTTGGTCGTGAAAAACGGCTCGAACACCCGCTCCCGATGCTCCTGCGGGATGCCCGGGCCGTCGTCCTCCACCTCCACCCACACGGCGGCCCCGGACGAGCCGGTCCGGACCCGGATCGTCCCCCGGCCGGCCACGGCGTCGCGGGCGTTGGTCAGAAGGTTCAGCAACACCTGCTCCAGTTCCTCGCGGTTTCCGAGCACCTTGGGCAGATCGGGGGCCAGTTCTTCCACGAGGCGGACGTTTCCCCGGGAGAGGTCGTACCGGGCGAAGGAAAGGGCCTCGGCCGTCACCTGGTTCACGTCCACCGGGTACACCCCTTCGTCCCGGGGCCGCACGAAGCTCATGAGGTTTCGCACGAGCCGGTGGATCCGGTCGACCCCTTCCCGGATCCGGCGGGCCCCTTCCCGGTGCTTGGGCTCCTCCAGGCGCATCTCCAGGAGCTGGGCGTAGGAGGACACCGCGGTCAGGGGGTTGTTGATCTCGTGGGCGATGCCCGCCGCGATCTGGCCCACGGTGATGAACTTTTCGTGCCGCTCCACGGCGCGGGCGAGTTCCCGTTCCCGGGTCACGTCCCGGGCGTAGGCCACCGCGGCCACCACCTCGCCCGAGGGGCCCACCAGGGGGCACGCCCGGTAGAGGTAGGTGCGCCCGTTCCAGCGCAGCTCCGTCTCGGCCGGCGGGGCATCCGGGCCGGCCTCGAACACCCCGGGAACGGGGCAGCCCGGACACGGGTGGTCCCCCCCGTGGAGCACCTCGTGGCACCGCCTGCCGATGAGTTCCCGGGGGTGAACCCCGGCCAGCCGGGCCAGGGCCCGGTTGGCCCGGCGGATCCGGAACCCCCGGTCCAAGATGGCGATGGTGTCGGGGATCGCATCGAACGTGCGTTCCCACTCGTCCTTGCCCACGCTCAGGGCCTGGTACAGCCGGCTGCGGCGAAGGGCCTCCGCCCCCTGGGCCGCGAAGAGCTCCACGAGGCCCTTCTCCCGGGTGCCGAACGACCGGCCCCCGGCCGACCGGACCCATAGATGCATCGGCGGGTTTCCCTCCACCGGCACCCGCGCCTCGGTCCAGGCCTGGGGCGTGGGCCGGAACGCGGGTTCGGCGGCCTCCGGCACCAGGGAGGTTTCCGCGCCGGGCAAGATCTTCTCCAGGGCCCCGGCCAGGTGGTCGAGGATCTCGCCGGGCACCTGGCTTTTCACGAACACCCGCTGAGCTTCCACCAGGGCCTCGAGGCCCCGGGTGTGCTCCTCGAGTTCGTCGTAGAGATCCCGGAGGTTTTCCTGGCTGGCCCGGAGTTGCTCCATGTAGGCCGCGAGCTGGGCTCCGGTGGCCTCCTGCTGCTCCCGGAGCATCTGGCGCATCCGGGCCCGCTCGGCCAGGCCCCGAAACCGCGCGGCCCGAAGCGCCTCGGGATCGTCGGGCGAAACCGCCTCGTGGGCCCCAGCGGCCACGGCCTCGGCCACCCGGCCGGGTTCCTCCACCACGGCCGCCACTAGGGCCTCGGGCCAGCGGGCCCGGGCCTCGCGCACGCGCTCGGGCACCGAGGCCCCCGACGCAGTCACCAGCACGAGGGCGGGGGTGCCGGCGGCCGGGGAGAACCCGGCGGCCCCGAGCTCGGGCTCGAGCTCGGGGAACCGGGATCCGGCCCAGGTAAACGGCAGGCTTTCGGCGGTGTAGGCCATGGGGTGTGGGATCTCCGTTGACCCGGCCGAGCACCGGCGGCTAGTCTGCGCGCCGGGGGGCCCGGGAAAGACTCGACATCATATCCAGAAATCGGCAGGGGATGCCAACGACATGAGCCCTGAATCCGGCCCGGGCCGAAGCCCCCTCGTCCCCGCCCATCCCCGGTGGGCCGACGAGGGGCTCGCGGTGCTGCACGACAGGGGGGTGGACCCGGCGCGGTGGCCCTCTTCGGCCGCGACCGCGCTCACGGCGGCCCTGGGGGCAAGCCCCGAGGTGGGACGGTGGGTGCGCCGGCGTCCCGAGCTGGCGCTGCGACTTTTGGAGCCGGACCTGACCGGGGCCCTGGGTCCCCAGGACATCCGGCGCCGGATCGATGCGGCGCTCGAATCGGGCGAGGCCCCCGAGGTTGCGCTGCGCAGGGTACGGGCCGAGGAGATGCTCCGGATCGTGGCCCGGGAGGCCGCGGGGCTCGCGCCGGTGCACGTGACCGCGGCCGAGGTGAGCGCACTCGCGGAGGCCGCGGTGGACGCGGCCCTTGGGGTGGCCTGGGCCGAGGCCGGTCCGGCCTCCGGCCGCCGGATCGTGGCCCTGGGCATGGGGAAGCTCGGCGGGCGGGAGCTCAACCTGAGCTCCGACGTGGACCTCGTGTTCCTCTACGACACCGAGGGGGAGGATCCGGACGCCGACCGCTTTGTTTCGCGGATCGTCTCCCGGGTGGTGGAACTCCTCGGCCGGGTGACCCCGGACGGGTGGGTGTTCCGGGTGGACCTGGGGCTTCGGCCCGAGGGGCGAAGCGGCCCGGCCGCCCACTCGGTGGAAAACGCGGTGCTCTACTACCAGTCCTGGGGCCAGACCTGGGAGCGGGCGGCGCTGCTGCGGGCCCGGCCCGTGGCCGGCGACCGGGCGTTGGGAGAGCGGTTTCTGCGGGAGGTGGAGCCGTTTGTGTACCGCCGCAGCCTCGATTACACCACCGTGGAGGACCTCAAGGAGATGAAGGCCCGGATCGACCGGGCCGCGGCCCGGCGATTGGGCGGCCACGACCTCAAGCTGGGGCGGGGGGGCATCCGGGAGGTGGAGTTTTTCGTCCAGACCTTCCAGTTGATCCACGGCGGCCGGACCCCGGTGGTGCGGGGCGGAACCACCTGGGAGGGGCTCGAGCGCATCGCCCGGGCCGGCATCGTGGATCCCGAGGTCGCCCGGCGACTGGCCAGGGCCTACGGGTTCCTGCGGGGTCTCGAGCACGCCGTGCAGGCGCTCCATTTCCGCCAGACCCATCGGTTGCCGGCCGATCTCGAGGAACTCGGGGCCCTGGCCCGCCGCATGGGGTTCGACGGCCCCGACCGGGTGAGGCTCCTGGAGGAGGCGCTCGAGGAGGTTCGGATCGACGTCCACGGAGAGTACGGCCGTCTGATGCACGGGGCAAGCCGCGAATGGGAGGAGGGGGACGACGCCGAGGCCCAGGCGCTCCTGGCCCTGCGGGAACGCGAAGAGGCCCTGGAACGCCTGGCGGCGGCGGGGTTCCGGAACCCGGGCCGCGCGTGGGAGGGGTTGGAGCGACTCCGGGGCTCCGGGGGGCGGGTCCCGCCGTCACCCCGCAGCCGCCGGATCCTGGGCCGCATCGGGGCGCGGCTCCTCGCGGAGGTTCGGCGGTCCCCCCACCCCGACCAGGCCCTGGAGTATCTGGGGGAGTTTCTGGATTCCTCGGGGGCCCGGGCCTCGTACCTGGCGCTCCTCGAGGAGAATCCGGCCACCGCCCGGCTGCTCGTACAGCTGTTCGGGACGAGCCGGTTCCTCTCCCGGTACCTGGTGAGCCACCCGGAGCTCCTGGACGAGCTCGTGCTCGGCCCCGGGGCTCCCGAGGGCCGGTCGCCCGACGAGATGGTGGAGGAGTTGACGGCGGCCCTGGAGGACATGGACGACGAAGAGGCGTTGGATGCGCTTCGTCGGTTCCGCAACGCAGAGTTTCTGCGGATCGCGCTCCACGACCTTTGGGGCGACCTCCCCCCGGAGGGCGTTACCCGCCAGGTGACACGTGTGGCCGAGGCGTGCCTGGCCGCTGCGCTCGCCCGGGCGGGGCGGAACCTCCGGAAACGCCACGGCAAACCCCTCCTGACCGACGGCCGCGAGGCACGGTTCGCCGTGCTCGGCATGGGGAAACTCGGGGGGGAGGAGATCGACTACCATTCCGACCTGGACGTCGTGTTCGTGTACGAAGGGATGGGCGAGACCACGGGGGGGGCGGGCCGCCCGCTCTCGAACGCCGAGTACTTCGCCCGGCTCGCCCAGCGGCTTATCACGGCGCTGAACACCCGGACCCGCGAGGGGGTGGCGTTTCGCATGGACGCGCGGCTCCGGCCCTCGGGGAACGCGGGCCCCCTGGTGACCTCGCTCGAGGCGTTCGAGGCCTACCATCGGGGGGAGAGCCAGACCTGGGAGAGGCAGGCCCTGATCCGGCTCCGGCCCGTGGCGGGAGACCCCGAGCTGGGCCTCCGGGTGCGGGAGATCGCGGACGAGGTGCTCTACGCCGGTCCCCCGGCCCGGGACCCCCGGCCCGAGATCGCGGCCATGCGGGAGCGGATCGAGCGGGAGGTGGCCCGGGAGGAGCGGGGCCGGGTGGACCTCAAGGCCGGCCCCGGCGGCCTCGTGGACGTGGAGTTCGCCGTGCAGGCCCTGCAACTCCTTCACGGGTGGCGGATCGGGGCGGCCCGCAGCCCGTCCACCCTGGCCGCCCTGGAGGGGCTTCGGCAGGGGGGGGCCGTGTCGGCCGGGGACGCCGAAGTCCTGGAGGAGGGGTACCGGTTCCTCCGGCGGGTGGAGGCCCGGCTCCGGATCCTGTCGGAGCGCCCCACCGATCTCCTGCCCCGGGACCCGGACACCCTGGCCGACCTGGCCCGGGGCCTCGGGTTTCCCTCCGGCGAGGCGCTCGCGGAGTCGGTGGGGCGGTGGAGGGACCGGATCCGGGCGGTGTACGCGAAACTCATGGATCTCGACCGGGCGGACGATCGGTAAGATCGGTCTGAGCCCCGCGGCCTTCGGCCCCGGAGATGGGGCCTCCTGCAGGGTAGCCCCTGACAAGGAGTCCGGATTCCAAGGAACTTCGGTCTACGGTCCCCGGTCCTCGGTCCCCGGTCCTTTGGCCCAGACCGTGGCGATTCACCTTGTGGCCGAAACGGAGAAGTTATTAACCCGGCGTCAATACAGGCGCGCAAGGAGATCGCGAGGGCATGGGGCCTGCTTCCGGCCGTGCGTGAGTGCGGCATCCGGCTTACGCTGCATCCGGCACTCAGCCGGATGGATGGAACCATTTGGGAACTCTGGGTGTTTTCGTCAGTCCGCTTGGCCGGAAGGGTCCCAGTCGTTGGCTGAGTGCCGGATGCAGCGACTGTAGGAGCCACGCCTGGCGCTCCAGCAGGCCCCATGCCCCCGGCCGTGGCTATTTAGCCGCCGGAGTAATAGTGTTCTAGTGAACGGGCCGCGCGCCGCGGCCTACGGGAGCCTTCCAGGATCTTCGCGGCCAGGCCGCCTCGCCGTCCGGCCGCCCAGCGGAAACAGCCCATGCGGAAACGAGTGCTCATCGTGGATGACGACCCGGGGACCCAGGGGCTCCTCGTGGAGGTGCTCCGGGAGATCGAGGGCGTCGAGGTCGAACCGCTCATCGCGTCCACGGACGAGGAGGGGTACCAACGGTTCCTCGAGGTGGGGCCGGATCTGGTGCTCCTCGATCTCCTCCTTCCCCGCAAGGGGGGGATGGACCTCCTGCGGCGGATCCGGGCGCTCCGGGGGGGCCGGGAGGCCGCGGTGATCGTGATGAGCGCCGTGTTCCGGGAGGCCGACGTGCGCGCCGAAGCCGTGGGGCAGCTCGGCGCCCTCGAGTTCTTCCGCAAACCGTTCCACCTGCCCTCGGTGCGGGCCCGGCTGTCCCAGGTGCTCGCGCCCCGGGAGCGGCCGGCCCACGTGGCACCCCTGTTCGGGAACGGGAGAGGGACGGCCTCGGCGGGCACCCTGGCCGCCGTGGAACTCCCGGCGGTGCTCCGGGACCTGGCCCGCAGCCGCGCCGACGCCTGCCTCGACCTTCGGATGGGCCGGGTGCGAAAGACCCTCTTCTTCCGGGAGGGCCGGGTCGTGTTCGCGCTTTCGAACCGGTTGGCCGAAACCCTGAGCCGGTTCCTCCTGGCCGAGGGGATGATCGACGAGGACCTCTACCGGCGGGGCCTCGAGGCCATGCGGGCCGAGCGACGGCGGCTCGGGGAGTTCCTGGTGGCCGAAGGGGCGATCCACCCCGACGCCCTCCACGGGGCGCTGCGGCACAACCTCTGGGAGAAGTGCCTCGACGTGTTCTCCTGGCCCGAGGGGGAGTTCCGGGTCGGCGAGTTCCGGGCGCCCCCGGCCGAGATCCCTGGCCCCCCCTTCGAGGTGGACCGGCTGGTGTGGGAGGGGGTGCTGGGGCGGTACCCCTACGAACGGGTCACCGCGGCCCTGGCCCCCTACGAGGGGATCCCCATCGGCCTGAGGGGCGATCTGTTCGACCTGGCCGCGCGGGTGAACCTGGACCGGGATCATCTCCAATTTCTCCATATGGTGCGCCGCCGCCATGGGGAACCGTTGGGGCGGCTCCTTGCCGAGGCCCAGGGAGAGGCCGAGGTGCGGGTGCTGTACTACCTGCTGGTCTACGGCCTGCTGGGGGCCGCGGACCGGGAGGGCGAGGACCTGGATCTCGCGGACCTGGAACGGGTGCGCCGGGCGCGCCGGGAGCTCGACGCCCTCCGGCGCCGCAACTATTTCCAGGTGCTGGGGGTGCGGGTGGGGGACTCGGACGAGGCGGTCCGCCACGCCTACCTCCAGAAGGCCAAGGATTACCACCCCGACGTCCTCTCGCCGGGGGAGCCCGAGGCCCTCAAAGGCATCTACGGCGAGATCTTCCGGTTGGTCCAGACCGCCTACGACGCCATCAAGACCCAGGCCCGGCGGGACGAGTACCTGCGGTTCCTCCAGGGGGCGGAGCCGGAGTCGAGGGACGCGGGCGACATCCTTTCGGCCGAGGCCCGGTTCCAGGAGGGCCGGCAGTTGTTGCGGCGGCGACGGTGGGACGAGGCCGCCCGGGCCTTCGAGGAGGCGCTCGCCGTAAACCCCGACGAGGGGGAATACGTGCTCCACCTGGGGCTCGCGCGGCTACGCCAGGCGGCCGCCGGCCGCGACGGGGCCCTGGCCGAGGCGCGCGCCCTCTTCCAGCGGTCTGCGGAACTCCTTCCCGGGGCGGCCGAGCCCTGGTTTCGGCTTGGCCGGCTGGCGCTTCTGGACGGCGACGCGGCCGGGGCCCGACGGTCGTTCCGGGAGGCCCTGCGGCGAGACCCGCGCCACACGGACGCCCTGCGGGAGTTGCGGCGCCTCGACCAGGAGGACGAACGGCAGAAGGCGAAGGGGCTGGGGCTTCTTTTTCGCGGGAGACGCACATGACGCTGGGACGGCTGACCGGGGGGGTGTTGGCGGTGGCGCTCGCGCTGACGGTTTCGGCCCGTGCCGTGCCGGGCCGGGAACCCACTCTTTTGCTCGCCTACACCTCGGGCGTCCGGGGCGAGATCGAGCCCTGCGGGTGAAAGAGCGGCAGGTTCGGGGGTCTCGCCCGAAGAGCCGCGAAGATCTCGGAACTCCGCAAGACCGGGGATCTGCTCTACGTGGACGCCGGGGACGCCCTCTTCCGCGCGCCGGCGGTGCCGGCCGGGGAGCCGGGACGGCCCCTTCGGGAGCGGGCGGCCCTGGTGGCCCGGGTGCTGGTGCGCTGCGGGGCCGCCGCCGTGAACGTGGGGCGGCTCGACCTGGCGGCCGGGTTGGGGTTCCTCGAGGCCCTGGCCGGGGGATGGGGCGTGCCCTGGGTCTCGGCGAACCTCTTCGACGCCGAGGGGCGGCGGACCTTTCCGGCCTGGCGGATCGCGCGATGGGGGGCCGGCGAGGTGGGGATCGTGGGCCTCACCCGGCCCTCGCCGGGTGACGACGCCCGCCTCGGCATCCGGGTGGACGATCCGGCCGAGGCCCTTCAAACCGCGCTGGGGGAGCTCCGGGGCCGGGGCGTGGAGACCGTGATCGTGCTCTCGAACCTCGGGCTCGAGGCCGAAAAGGATCTGGCGAAGCGGGTTCCCGGGGTCGCGTTTCTGGTGGGCGGGGGAACCTACCCCTACCTTCCCGAGCCCCCGGTGGTGGGCGACACGGTGATCCTCCACGCGGGGGATCGGGGGCGGTTCCTGGGGGTGCTGGAGACCGACGCCGCGAGCCTGGGGCGGTGGCGCGATCCGGTGAATGGGGCCCAGGAGGGGATCTGGCGGGCGCGGCTCGCCGCGGCCGAGGCCGAGCTCCAAAACGCCTCGCCTGACACGGCCCCCGCGGTGCGAAACACGTGGGACCGGCAGGCCGCGGTGGCCCGGGCGGCGTTGGAGCGCCTGGCGACCGCCCGGGCACGGTTCACCCACCGCATCGTGCCGCTCGCGCCGGGCGTGCCCGAGGACCCGGAGGTATCCGGGTGGGTGCGCAGGGTCACGGGCAGCCCCCCGCCGGTGCCTCCCCGGCCCGCCGCCCCCGCAGCCCGGGCCACCCACACGGGTTCGGCCGGGTGCCGGGGGTGCCACCCCCGGGCGTACCGAAACTGGGTCAACACCCCCCACGCCAGGGCGTACGGACCGCTCCGGGGCAAGAAGCCCGATCCGGCCTGCCTGGAATGCCACGCCACCCGGATGGTACGGGAGGGGGGCGCGTTCACCGAGCCCACCGTGGCCTGCGAGGCCTGCCACGGGCCGGGGGTGAACCACCGGGGCCGGGGGAACATCGTGCGCTCGCCCCCGCCCGCGACCTGCCGGAGGTGCCATCGGGGGTACCACAGGGGGGAAGAGGCCTTTGATTTTCCAAAGGCCCGCGACGCGATCCGGTGTCCGGAAGGCTAGGCGGCTGGGCGGCTGGGAGGCTAGGAGGCTGGGAAGCGGGGAGGCTGGGAGGCTGGGAAGCGGGGAGGCGGACGGCGTTGGGCCCCCCCTTCTACCGCTCGCGCGTCCCGGCATCTGCGTGCATCGCTAGGATCCGTTCCACGATGCCGGTGGTGGACTTCCCTTCCACAACGGGGATCGTGACCACCCGGCCGCCGCGCCGTTCCACCTCCTCGCGGCCCACGATCGCCTCGGGCGCCCAGTCGCCCCCCTTCACGAGCACGTCGGGGCGAACGGCCTCGATGAGCCGCAGGGGGGTATCCTCTTCGAACACCACCACGTAGTCCACGCTGGCGAGGGCGGCGAGCACCGTGGCCCGCTCCTCCTGGGTGCACACGGGCCGGGTGGGGCCCTTGAGCCGCCGCACGCTGGCGTCGCTGTTCAGCCCCACCACCAGGCAGTCCCCCAGGGCCCGGGCCGCCTCCAGGTAGCGCACGTGTCCGGGGTGCAAGATGTCGAAGCACCCGTTGGTGAACACGACGGTCTCGCCGGAGGCCCGCCGCGGGGCCAGTTCCTCGACGAGCCTTTCCGCGGACAGGATCTTTTGGTCGATGGGGGTGGGGTGGTGGGAAGGCATGATCTACTCCCGGGGGTGGCTCACCGCTCCACGACCCAGGGCAGGAGCCCCTCGGCCCGAAGCACCGGCCACAGCGCGGGCGAGAGCTTCGCCTCGGTCAGGAACAGCTTCTCCCCGGCGGCCCGGGCGGGGTAGAGTCGTCCGGTCAATCGCTCGTCGTCGATCACGAGGCCGGGCACCCGCAGCCGCACGGCCTGGCCGGCCGGCGCCTCCACCGTGGTGGCGGCGTGGGGCACGCCCAAAAGGGCCAAGATGTCCCGAAGCACGGCCAGGTCCGAGACGCCCTCGGGCCACCGTACGGTGAAGTACCCGGCACGCCGGAGCAGATCCTCCAGCCGGCCGGCACCGGGAGGGGGCACGGCGTAATCGAGTCCGGACCACCGAAACCAAAGCTCCGGCCGCACCCGGTACCGGATGCCGCCGGCGAGGTCGAGGTCTAGCTCCGGCCGCACCCGGTGGGGAACCCCGAGGGCCGATAAGAGCGCGGCCGCGCCGGTGGCCCGGTCGGCCATGGAAAGGGTGGTCGGCCGAAACCCGCCCGGCTCCTCGCCGGCGCGGGCCGGGAGGGCCGCGCCGAGCCGGTGGAGCTCCATGCCGAGCCGGCGCACCTCCGCCGCGAGTCCGGGCAGCACCTCGCCGCCGGCCCGCAGGAACACGTGGACCTTTCCCTCCCACAGGTCTTCGGGCCGGGGCACCACGGTCCACCGGGCCAGGATCCAGAGCTCGGCCCCGCCCCCCAGGGCCACCGTGCGGGGCCCCTCGGTGAGCTCGTGGAACCCTAGGTGGGGCAGGAGCCGGCCGAGCTGGGTTTCGGGATCCGGGTCCACCCCCCGCACCACCCCGTAGCCCCAGGTTCGCTCCACCTCAGTGGCAAGGGTCGCGGCCAGCCGTTCGCCGGGATCCAGGAACACCTTCCGGCCCGAAGGGCCGGTCACGAGTGGAAAGTACTTGGCGGGGAGCCGCAGCGTCCTTCCCCGGCCCAGGGGCAGGAACGTCTCCCCGGTGTCGGTGACCTGGCAGCCCAGCTCCCGGAGGAGGCCCAGGACCGTGGCGTGGGAGGGAGGGACCTGGACGGGCTTGGGCGGGGCCCCCTCCGGGTTTGCGACCTCGGGGGGAATGCGGAGCCGCTGGCCGACGTAAAGGCGATTCAGGTCCCGGATGCGGGGATTCGCCTTGGCCACCGCCTCGAGGGCCCGGGGCATCTCGTCGCGGGTGACCCCGAACCGTTGCGTGAGAACCTTCCATAGACTGTCCCCGGGCTGCACCGTGTACGTCTGCTCCCGGGGCGATTCCTCCTGCGGGGCCAGGCGTTCCTCGATCTTGAACGGCACCCTCACCCGCTGGCCCGGCCGGAGCCGGTCGGGGTCGACGCCGGGGTTGAGCTCCCGAAACGCCTCCACGAACGTCGGTAAGGCCTCGGCGTCCACCCGGTACTCGGTGCGGAGGATCCTCCAGAGGCTCTCCCCCGGTTGGATCTCCCGGGTTTCCGCGAACACGGAGCGGTTCCCCCGGCGCTCCACCGAGAGGGTGCGCTCCAGCCGGATGGTGGTGCCCGGAGGAGGAGGGGCCTCGTCGGCCGGCCACGCGGGAACCGCGAGGGCGAGGAGGAGCGCGGCCGCCGCCCCGCGCGGTTTCACCGGCCCAGAACCTCCAGGAAGCACGGGCCGCCGATCCACAGGTCGTCCTCGAAGTCCTCGATGTTGGCCCAGGAGGCGCGGGCCACCAGCGCCCGGTTCGCGTCGTACTCGTACCGGAATTCGATCGGGGTGTCTTCGGCCGTGCTGGAGACCTGGATGGCGTCGGGCCCGGCGGTTTCCGAGAACCGAAGCGTCCGGCTGAACACCCCCGGATTCTCGGTTTCGGGAACCTCCTTGTCCTCGCCGTTCACCTGGACCTGGATCGCGCCGCTCCCGGCCGCGGCTACGTCGAGTACGATGACCCGGGCGGTCGTGCCGAACCCCAGGTACCGGGTGCTGTCGATGGAGAGGAACCGGGCCACCAGGGCCTCGACACCGCCGTCGGTGCCGAACCAGATGTTCCCGGCCGGGTCGGCGAAGACCTGAAACGTGTTCTTGGTGCTGGACGGGACCGGTGTGCCCCCATCGAGGACCTGGGCCCATTCCGAAAGGCTGGTGCCGTCCCACACGGCGAACCAGGCCCCGTCGGTGCCGGCGGCGAGCCACAGGGCCTGCTCCACGGCGTCAAACCCGAGGGCGTGGGGCACGAGCCCGTCTGGCACGGCGGTTTCGAAGCTCGGCGCCGCGGACTGGGGGTCCGTCAGGTTTGAGGCGGCATACTGCCAGACCTTGTCCTCCCCCAGGACCCACAGGTTTCCTTGGTCGTCATAGAGCAGGTCGATGAGATCCCCGGTGGCTCCCGGGGTGTCGAGGGCCACGGGGGACCCGCCCGAGTCCACGAGCAGGACTTGCCCCCCGGCCAGGTAGGCGGCCGTGGTCGGGGAACCCGGCGCCACAGCCACGGCCGCGACCGTATCGCCGTCGGAGTACGGGCTGTCCGTGGTCTCCTGGGGAGCCTGGCCCGAGACGTCCCACTCCCGGAGGCCGGCGTTGGTGGCCACCCACACCCGCTGGGTTCCCGCGGAAGCGAGGTCGTTCACGTGCTGGGCGTCGTCCTGCCCCTGGAACAGGGTGGCGTCTTGGGGGAGCGAAAGCCCCGAGGTCGAAAGCACCCGGCCGTACTGGAGGCCCGTGGTGAACCCGGCGAAAAAGTACTCGTCGTTTCCGATCTGGGCGAAGGTCACGGCCGTCGCGGTGTCGGAGAGGAGGCCGTCGGTTTGCCGAAACGGAAAGAAGGTGGCCCGGCCGAACAGGGTGGCGGGTTGGGCCGGGTTTGCGCCGGCGGCGGGGGCGAGGGCCGAGATGCCGTTGGGGGTTGACACCCAGACCCGGTTCGCCCCGTCGGCTGCAAGCCCGTTCACCCTGCCCGTCGCCAGGGGGAGGCCCAGGGTCGAGAACGATTTCTCCGGCACGTGGAGGTGCAGGTCGTACTGGGCCCGGGCGCCCGCGGGCGGGATCATCAGGGCGGCGAAAAGAAAAAAGATCGGGGCTCGGAACGGTCTCATGGCGGCTCCTCCGCGGAAAAGGGCCTTATAGCACGCCCATTTCCGGGGCTTCAAGAAACGCCGAGGGTCAGCGGTCGCCCCGGCGCAGGAGCGGGGTGATGTCGGCGATGGGGTTTTGGCGCATGTCAATTGCGCACGAGGCCGGCAGACGCGCGATGGGGGAGATGTCGCGGATGCGGTTGCCGGTGAGCCGCAGCTCCCGGAGGTTCCGGAGCTCCGCCAGGGGTCCGATGTCCGCGATGGCGTTGAACGAGAGGTCGAGGCGCTCGAGTCCGGTCAGCGCCTCGATGCCGCGGAGGTCCTGGACGTCCGGATCCCCCCCCTCGGGGGTGGCGCAGTCGAGGCTGCGGAGGCGGGCGACGAGGGCGGGGGCGAGGGGTCCGCCCGGCTGGCCCAGGGCCCGGCGCACGCACGCCTCCAGCGCGGGGTCGGCAAACGCCACGCCGGTCGGTTCCGGCGGCCGGGGTGCGGCCGCGGGCCGAGGGAGCGCAGCCGGGGTGGCGTTCTGGCGGCGCCGTTCCGGTTTCCGGGCCGATCGGGGCGCCGGTTTCGGGGGAGAAGCGGGGGAGGCGTCGTGCTCCGCCGGGGCGGGCCGGGGCTCGGGGGGGACGGAGCGCGCTCCCTCGGCCGTGGCGGTCCGGTCCGATCCGGGTTCCGAAGGACGGCCCCCGGGAGACTCCGGGACGGCCGGCGCCGGGGACGAACCCACTGGCCCGACGGGTGCGGGAAAGGGGGCGTCCTGAGCCGCGACGGGGGCTGTTGGGGCCACCGGCCCGTTCGGAGCCCGTTCGTTTTCCGCCGCGGCTCTCGGCGGTTGGGGGGCGACCTCCGGCTCCGGCGACGGCGGTCCTGCGGTGACGGGCTCCACGGGGCTCCGGCCCGCCGCCATCCACCCGGCGACGGCCACCGCGAGCCCCAGCACGGCGGCCGCGAGCACCCAGGGGGCCCGCCGCCGCGGCACGGGGGTTCGGGGCTCTTGCGGTGCCGCCTTGGGGACCGGGGACGGCTCGGGCGGCGGCTTCGGATCGGGCTCCTTGCGGACCCCGGGCAGAAGGGCCCCCGAGAGGTCGGTCCCCTCGGTAAGGGCGCCCCCGATGTCGGCCCCCCGCAGGTCCGCGTCCCGGATCGACGCCCCCGCCAGATCGGCCCCGGCCCACCGGCTGTGGCGGCAGGTCGCGCCGTCGAGGCGGGCGGAGCGGAGGCGCGCGCCCCGCAGATCGGCGTGGAGAAGCCGCGCTTCGGTGAGGTCGGCGCCCTCGAGGTCTGCGTCGCGCAGATCGCTCCCGGAAAGGTCGGCCTTGCGGAGGTCCAGGTGGGAGAGGTCGAGTCCCCGGAGGTCGAGGTGCGAAAGGGGCGCGCCGTCTTTCCCCCGAGCCTCCACCTCGGCCCGGGTGGGTTTCCGGAGTTCGCGCTCCAGCTTCCGGATCCGCGTCGGCCAGGCGGCCGGTGCCTCGGCCCGAAGTTCCTCGGCCTCCGCCCGGCGGCCCATCTCCACCAGGATTGCCTCGATCCGGAGCGCCGCGGCGTCCGCGTCCCCCTCCGGGCCGGAGAGGGCCTGCTCCAGCTCCTTGCGGGCGGCGGCGAGCAGGGGCGCCCACTCCGAGGGGTAGCGCAGCCCGGCCCCGGCCTTCCGGGCCTCGGCGATCCGAGCCACGGTGGCCACGAGGTGGCGGCAGGTTTCCTCTTCGAGCCCGGTGACCGCGGCCACGTCCCTCGGGGGCGCCGACGAGAGCACCTCAAGCTTGGCGATGCGGGCCGCGGCGAGCCGGTCTACCGCGTCGGGGGAGAGCCCCGGGGTGCGGGAGACGGCCCACCCCAGGGCTTCGAGATCGTCCCGGGCCGTGCGGGGTTCCTGGGCCGCGGCGCCCAGGAGCCCCAGCAGGGGGTCGCGCAGTTCGAGCAGGGCGTGGAGGGCCTCGGTGGACACGGCTCCCCGTTCGCCCACGTCCCGGAGGAGCTTCCGGAGTTCCCGAAACGTCCGGGCCAAGTCCTCTAGCCCCGCGTGTTCGGCTACACCGATGACCCCCTCCACCTGGGGCAGAAGCTCCGTGACCCGTTTCGGGTCCTCGAGGAACCCGGCCGGGTCGGTCAGGAACGCCCGGATCGGACCGAGGTGGGCCGCCGCCACCTGGCAAAACGTGTGGAGGAGTTCCGGGTTGGCGTCGGGTTCCATGGGGGCCTGGGGGATCGGGTGCACACGTCCAAGGCACGGATCGGCGGGGCGGCCCGAAAACCTTAGGCTGAGGGGATTTCCGCTTTTTCCCGTTGGACAACCCGGCGGGGCCGCGGTACCAAGGATGGGGACGTCGTCGACCAGATCCGGGGCGAGCTTCCCCGGACGCCCCCCACCGAAGGAGGAAGGCCCATGGGAACCATCGTCCACACGTCGCGCATCACGATCACCCGGGAGAAGGGGCCGGTCCGGAAGGCCGTGATCCACGGCCTCGAGGAGCCCGTGTACTACGGGGTCCACTCGGGCATCCAGAAGTTCTACGGGGTGGACCCCGTGGAGGAGCACGCCGCCACCCTCGACCACATCGTGGGCGCGGTGGCCGGGTGAATGATGGGCACCCTGGCCAGCGTGCTGGCCACGAAGAAGATCCGTACCCACACCGACCGGTTCCGGTGCGAGGCCGAGGGCGATATCGAGGACGTGGGGGGGGTGCTCAAGATCACCCGGATCCGGGTGCGCTACTTCCTCAAGGCCCGGCCCGAGGAAGAGGCCGACGCCCGCTGGGCCCTGGAGAACTACATCGAGCGCTGCCCCGCCGCCCAGAGCGTGATCGGCTGCATCCCCATCGAACACAGCCTCACCATCGAGCCGGGTTGACGGGAACGCCCCCCTGGGGTTGGGGGCGTTCCCCGACCCCAGGGGACCCCTTGCTCCCCGGGCCCCCTGAAGATATCATTTTGCTCAAATGCTATCAGTGGAGGTGCAGGATGGTCCGCACGATCGTGAGCCTGGACCCCGACGACAAGCGCTGGCTCGACGAACACGCCCGGCGCCTGGGTGTCTCGATGACCGAGGTGGTGCGCAGGGCAATCCGCCTTTATCGGCGAACGGACGCACCGGAGGCTCCGGGGTTAGACGAACTCTTGGCCCAGACGAAGGGCGTGTGGAAGGGCGAGGACGGCCTGCGGTATCAAGAAAAGGTTCGGGCGGAATGGAAAGAGCGTTGACCCGTCTGGTCGACTCGGTGATCTTGATCGACCACCTGAACGGCGTGACGGAGGCCACCGACTACCTTCGGGCCCATTCTCGTGCGATTGCCGTCTCCGTGATCACGCGCGCCGAGGTTCTGGCCGGTCTGGACGCGGTGCAGGTGCCGGTGGTGCGGCCGCTCCTCGATGCGCTCGTCACGCTGCCCGTGGACGTCCCCGTGGCGGACGCCGCGGCCCGCTTGCGGCGCGAGTACCGCTGGAAGCTGCCGGACGCGCTTCAGGCGGCGGTGGCGCTCCACCATGGACTCAAGCTGGTCACCCGGAACACGAAGGATTTCCCGCCGCAGAGATTCTCCTTCGTGGAGGTGCCATACCGCCTCTGACGTGCCCCTTCGTTTTCCCTTGACAGCGGTCCAGTTGGTTGGGATACTGACTGAGTACTCAGTCCAGGAGGAACCCATGACCCGCCGGGAGGCCATTTTGCAGGCCGCCGTGGAGTTGTTCGCCGAGCGGGGCTACGACGGCACCAGCACGGCCGACATCGCCGAGCGCGCCGGCGTTGCCCACGGCACGGTGTTCCACCACTTTAAGACCAAGGAGAACCTGCTGGTGGAGATCGGGGCCGTGCTCGTGGCCGCGTACCGGGACCACTGGCGGCGGTTCGATCACGCCGCCGGCACCGGATGGGAGGCGCTGGAGCGGTCGTTGCGCCTTGACTTCGCGTTCATCCGAGCCCGGGAGCGGGAGGTCGTGGTGCTCGTGCGGGAGATTCCACGGCTGTTCGGCACCGAGGAGGAGCGACGCCAAGTCGCCGAGATCCACTGCGCCATGGACGAGATCAACGGGATCCGCCGGGCCATCCTGCGACGGGGCCTGGCAGACGGCTCGATCCGACCAGTGGACCCGGAGGCCGCGGTGTTCGTGATCCAGAGCCTTATGGACGGTGTGGTCCACCGGTTGGCCAAGGGGTTCGAGGAGATGCCCGCCGACGCCGAGGAGGCCGTGGTGGGGTTCTTCCGCCGGACCCTCCGGGCCGGCGGCTGAGGCCGATCCGCGCGGGGCGCCCGAGCGCCCCGTTTTGTCGGCCCGGCTAACTGAGTGAGTAGTCAGTCTGTCGCGCGGCGGCCCCGTTTCGGGGCCCAGATCCCCCGGGGCCCGTCGCCGGGGAAAGGAGTTTCCAGATGAACCGATCGGCTTGGATGGCGTCCCTCACGGTCCTGGCCCTCCTGGCGGGGGGCTGCGCCCGGGAGGCGGCCACCGCTCCCACGGCGGAGGCCGCCCGCCCCGTGAAAACGGCCGTGGTGTCCGCGGGGTCCCCGGTGGAGTCCCGCTCGTTCCCGGGCGTGGTCGAGGCGGCCACGGAGACCCGGCTGGCGTTTCGGGTGGGCGGGCCGGTGGTGGCCCTGGAGGTGGGGATGGGCGAGCGCGTGGCCCGCGGACAGGTGCTCGCGCGGATCGATCCCCGGGATTACCGGGTGCGGGTGAGGGCCCTGGAGGCGGCGCTCGCCGAGGCCCGGGCCCAGGCCAAGGCCCTGCGCGAGGGGGCCCGGGCCGAGGACGTGGCCGCCCTGCGGGCCGAGCGCACGGCCGCGGCCTCCCGGCTGGAGGAGGCGCGGACGAACTGGGAGCGCTACCGCCGGCTCCTGGCGGAAGGGGTGGTGGCCCAGGCCGCGGTGGATCGGGCCCGCACCGCCTACGACGCGGCCCGGGCGGCCCTGGAGGCCCTGGACCGGAACCTGGAGAAGGCGACCTCGGGAGGCCGGCCCGAGGACCTCGAGGCCATGGACGCCCGGATCGACCGCCTCGAGGCGGAGCTGGCCGCCGCCCGGAACGCGCTGGCCGACACCGAGCTGCGTGCCCCGTTCGACGGGGTGGTGCGCGACACGCTGGTGGAACGGCACGAGACGGTGGCGCCGGGCCAGCCGGTGGTGAGCCTGTTCCAGGACGGCCGGCCCGAGATCACCGTGCGCGTGCCCGAGGCCATCGCGGCCCACCCGGAACGGATCGCCGGCGTGGTCTGCACGGTGGAGGCCCTGCCCGGCCGGCGCTTCGAGGCCGAGGTGAAGGAGGTCGGCCGGGGCACCGGCGCGGCGAACCAGGGCTATCCCCTCACCGTGGCGGTGCGGATCCCCAAAGGGGTGGTGTTGCAGCCGGGGATGGCGGCCTCGGTGACCCTGGCCCTGCGCAACCCCTCGGCCGAGGGCGCGGTGCGCGTGCCCCTGGCCGCCGTGGCGGCCGATCCCCAGGGCCGGTCCCGCGTGTTCCGGTTCGACCCCTCCACCTCCACCGCGGTGCCGGTGCCCGTCCGAACCGGGGCGGTGCACGGCGGCGAGGTCGAGATCCTCGAGGGCCTCACCCCGGGCGACGAGATCGTGACGGCCGGGGCCCGGTTCCTGCGGCCCGGCCAACCCGTGCGCCGGTTGGGCCGGTAGGGGAGGCGACGCCATGGGCCTCACCGCTTGGACCCTCAAGAACCGCACGGTCGCGTACCTGCTCCTCGTGCTCACGGCCCTGGGGGGCGTGGCCGCGTACCGGTCGCTGGGGCAGCTCGAGTTTCCGGCCTTCACCATCAAGACCGCGGTGGTCCTGACCCCGTACCCCGGCGCCACGGCCGAAGAGGTGGAGCAGCAGGTCACCGACCCCATCGAAACCGCGGTCCAGCAACTCTCCCAGGTCAAGGAGGTCCGCTCCCTGTCCCGGGCGGGGCTTTCCATCGTGTACGTGGACATCAAGGACCGGTACCTCAACCGGGACATGCCCCAGATCTGGGACGAGCTGCGGCGCAAGGTCTCGGACGTGCGCGCCCAGCTCCCGGCAGGGGCGCTCCCGCCCCAGGTCAACGACGACTGGGGCGACGAGTACGGGGTGTTCTTCGCGCTGACCGGCGACGGCTACTCCTACGCCGAACTCAAGGCCTACGCCGACGATCTGCGGCGGGAGCTTCTTCTGGTGCCCGACGTGGCCAGCGTGGAGATCTGGGGCGCCCGCCAGGAGGTGGTGTACCTGGAGATGTCCCGGGCCCGCCTGGCCGAGGCCGGGGTCCCGGTGGAGGCCGTGGTGAACCTGCTCAACGCCCAGCACCGGGTGGTGGACGCCGGCCGCGTGACGGAGGGCACCGACGAGCTGCGGCTGCGGCCCACGGGGGGCATCGACGACCTGGAGGAGATGGAGAACCTGCTCGTGCCCACCGACCGGGAGGGGGGGCTCGTGCGCCTGGGCGATCTGGTCACCATCCGCCGCGGGTACGAGGAGCCCACGCCGTGGGAGATGCGCCACAACGGGCTGCCCGCCCTGGGGATCGGCATCGCCACCGTGAGCGACGGCAACGTGGTGCGCATGGGCCGGGCCGTGAAGGCGCGGCTGGCCGAGTTGGAACCCCTGCGGCCCGTGGGGATGGAGTTGGCGCCCATCGCCTACCAGGCCGACACCGTGTCTGAGGCGGTGAACGGGTTCCTGGTGAACCTGGTGGAGGCCGTGGCCATCGTGATCGGGGTGCTGTGCGTCACCATGGGGATGGCGTCGGGGTTGGTGATCGGGGCCGTGCTCCTTCTGACCATCCTCGGCACCTTCGTCGGCATGGCGGTGTTCGGCGTGAGCCTGCAACTCATCTCCCTGGGGGCCCTCATCCTGGCCCTGGGGATGCTGGTGGACAACGCCATCGTCGTGACCGAGGGCATCCTGGTGCGCACCCAGGCCGGGATGGACGGCGAGCGGGCGGCGCTCGAGACCGTGCGGCAGACGGCCTGGCCGCTCCTCGGCGCCACCGTTGTGGCGATCCTGGCGTTCGCGGCCATCGGCACGTCCCGGGACTCCACCGGGGAGTTCTGCGGCTCGCTGTTCTACGTGCTCGGCCTCTCCCTGGGGCTCAGTTGGGTGTTCGCGGTGACCGCCACGCCGCTTCTCGCCCTGCGGTTCCTGCGGCCCTCGGCCGGGGCCGTCGGCGCCGACCCCTACGCGGGCCGCTGGTTCCGGGCCTACCGCCGGCTCCTCTCCGGCGCCCTGCGCCGACGGGTCGCGACGCTCACGGCCCTGGGGGTGCTCCTCGGGGCGGCGGTGTGGGGGTTCGGATTCGTGGAGCAGTCGTTTTTCCCTAGCTCCCGCCGGTCCCAGTTCATGGTGGACCTCTGGGAGCCCGAGGGCACGAGCATCGCCCGCACGTCGGCCGACGCGGCGCGGGTGGCCGAGTTCCTGGCGGGGCTCGACAACACCGAGGCCACCACCACCTTCGTGGGGCAGGGGGCGCTGCGGTTCCTGCTCACCTACGAGCCGGCCATGCGCTCGAGCGCCTACGCCCAGGTGCTCGTGACGGTCGCGGACTACCGGGGCATCGACGCCATGGTCGCCCAGACCCGCCGGTGGCTCGCCGAGAACCTGCCCGGCGCCGAGACCAAGGTGAAAAAGTTCGTGATCGGGCCCTCGGCCGGGGCCAAGGTGGAGGCCCGGCTGAGCGGGCCCGACCCGGCGGTGCTCCGTCGCCTGGCCGAGGAGGTCAAGGCCGTGTTTGCCTCCACCCCGGGCGCCTACGCCGTGCGCGACGACTGGCGCCAGCCGGTGCCCGTGCTCCGGCCCGCCGTGGCGGAGGCGAGCGCCCGGCGGCTGGGGCTCACCCGCGTGCAGCTCGGCGGCGCCCTGGCCGCATCGTCCTCGGGGCTTCCGGTGGGCCAGTACCGGGAGGGCAACGACCTGCTGCCGATCGTGCTGCGGCTCCCGGAGCCCGAGCGGGCCGGTGCCGGCTCGGTGGCGGACGCCCCGGTGCCGCTGCCGGGGGGCGGGGCCGTGTCGCTGGGACAGGTGGCCCCCCGCACGGAACTCGCGTGGGAGACCTCGATCATCCGCCGGCGCAACCGGAAGCGCACCCTCACGGTGATGACCGACCCGGAGGTGGGTAACGCCGACCCCCTGTTCCGGGCCGTCAGGCCCCGGGTGGAGGCCCTGGCCCTCCCCGCGGGGTACACCCTGGAGTGGGGCGGGGAGTACGAGAGTGCCCGCGACGCCCAGGCGAGCCTGTTCCGGTTGGTGCCCCTCTACTTCCTGGCCATGGCGGTGATCGTGGTGGCGCTGTTCAACCGGCTGCGCCAGCCGCTCATCATCTTTCTGTGCCTGCCGCTTGCGGTGGTCGGGGTGACCGCGGGGCTTCTCGGGTTCGGCGCCTCGTTCGGGTTCATGGCGCTCCTGGGGTTCCTGAGCCTGTCGGGCATGCTCATCAAGAACGCCGTGGTGCTGATCGACCAGATCGACCTGGAGATCCGGGAGGGCAAGGAGCCGTTCCGGGCCATCGTCGATGCCTCCACGAGCCGGACGCGCCCGGTGCTGATGGCCGCCCTGACGACCGTGCTGGGCATGATCCCCCTCGTGCTCGACCCGTTCTACTCGGCCATGAGCGTCACGATCATGGGCGGCCTCACGTTCGGCACGGTGCTCACCCTCGTCGTGGTGCCGGTGCTCTACGCCGTGTTCTTCCGCGTGCGGCCGGCGGCATGACCGCGGGCCGAAAGGACGTGCCATGAAGAAGTTCCTGCTCCCCCTTGTGGTCGGGACGGCCCTGTGGGGCCCGTCGGCGTGGGCCGCCCCCCTGACCGTGGACGAGGTGGTGGCCCGGGCCCTGGCCCACAGCGACGCGGTGGCCGCGGCCCGAGGCGAGGAAGAAGCGGCCCGGGAGGCCGTGCGGGAGGCCCGGGCCCGACGTCTTCCCCGCCTCGACCTCGGGTACCGGTACACCCGGTTCGCCGACACCCCGGTGGTGAAATCCTCATTCGGGGACCTCCCCACCTCCCACGACGGCCTGCACCGGTGGCAACTGACGGTCTCCCAGCCCCTGTTCACCGGCTTCTCCCTGGCCGAGAACCAGCGGGGGGCCGCCGCTGCCCGCCGGGGCCGGGAGGCCCAAACGGCCCGGGCCCGCCAGGCGGTGGCGGCCCGGGCCCGCACGGCCTACCATCGGGTGCTCCTGGCCGGGGCCCTGGTGCGGGTGGCCGACGACGCGGTGGCCTCCCTGGAGGCCCACCGGGAGACCGCGAAACGCTTCCACGAGCAGGGCCTGCAGCCCCGCAACGAGGTGCTCCGGGCCGAGGTGGCCCTGGCCGAGGCGCTGCAGGAGCGGGAGCGGGCCCGGGCCGACCTGGCCCTGGCGCGGACCCGCCTGGCGCTCCTGGCCGACCTCCCCGAGGGATTCGAACTCGCGCCCCTGGCCCCCGACCGGGCCGCGGCCGCAGACCCCGGGGCGTTCGAGGTCTGGCTCGGGCGGGCGTACCGCTACCGGCCCGAACTTCGGGCCGCCGAGGCGGAGTTGGACGCCGCCCGGGCCCGGGAGCGGGCGGCCCGGGGGGAGTACTGGCCCACCGTGGAGGCCGTGGCCGGCTACGAGCGGGTGGGGGACACCCTCGACGCCTCCCGGAACGGCTTCGCCAACGACCACAACGCCTGGGTGGCCCTGGAGGTGCGCACGAACCTGTTCTCGTGGGGGGCCTCCGCGAGCCGGGTGGGGCAGGCCCGGGCGGCCCGCACGGCGGCCGAGGCCCGGCTGCGGGGCCTTCGGAAGGACGTGGCCCTCGAGGTCAAGCGGGCGTGGCTCGACGTGGGGGTGGCCCGGGCCAACCTGGCCACGGCCCGTGCCGCCTTGGAACAGGCCCGGGAGAACCTGCGGATGACCACCCTCCAGTACGAGCAGCAGCTCGCCACGTCGGCCGACGTGCTCGACGCCCGGGCGTTTCTCACCCGGGCCGAGACGAACCACGAGGCCGCCTTCTACGGCTTCCTCGACGCCCGAACGGCGCTGGACCTCGCGGCGGGGACGCCGGTGGGCCCGCCCGCCGGGGACCGGGACGACCGGGAGAGCGACCGATGAGCCCCCTGGACACCGCCGTCGGGGTCATCCTCCTCGTTCTGCTGGGTATCGGCCTCCTCTTGGGGCGAGAGGGCCGGCGCCCCCCTTCGCGCCCCCGGCCGAACCCTTACCCGTACCCCTGGCGCTCAAGCTGCTCGAGGAGGAAGGCGCGCACCGCGTCCCGGCCGCGGAACACGCCGTAGTGGCCCTCGCACAGGACGTCGGCCTCGAGGGCCAGGAGCCGGCGCATCGAGGCGGCCCAGAGGTCCTCGTCCGAGCCGAAGTCCGGGTGGAACGGGCCGTGGACGTCCTGGGCGAAAAGGATCCGCCCGTGGGGCGTGTCCCACACCACCGAGATGGACCCCGGCGTGTGCCCCGGGGTGTGGAGGCACTGGAGGGCGGCCTCCCCCACGGGGACCACCTCCCCGTCTTCCTCCAGAACCCGGTCCACCCGCACCCGGGGCAGGCGGATCCCGTACCACGAGGCCGCGGTGCGGCGGGGGTCGCCCGTCTCCACGGCCTCGAGATCGCCCCGGTGGCAGACGACCTGGGGATGGGCCGCCGCGACGATCTCCGCCACCCCGCCGATGTGGTCCACGTGGCCGTGGGTGAGGAGCAGGGTGGACAGGGGTTTCTCCCCGAGGCCGGCGGCTCGGAGGTTCGCGAGGATCCGCCGCGCGCTCGCCCCCGCCCCGCAGTCGATCAGGCCGGCGGCGCTCCCGCCGTCCACCGCGTAGACCAGGCAGTCGGCCGGGTCGGTGATGCCCGGGCCCCCCACCAGGTACACCCCGAGCGCCACGACCCGCGGGCCCTTTCCCGAAACCCCCATGGCTGCTCCTTCCCCCGGCTCAGGGCTCCTCGTATTTGTACCCCACCCCGTATACGGAGTGAATCAGGGCCAGGTCGGGGGCCACCGCCGCGATCTTTTTCCGAAGTTTCTTGATGTGGCTGTCGATAGTGCGGTCGCACACGATCCGCTGGTCCCGGTAAATCCGGTCCATGAGCTGGTCGCGGGAGTAGATGCGGCCCGGCCGGGCCGCCAGGGTTTGGAGGAGCCGGAACTCCACCGGGGTGAGGTCGAGCTTGCGCCCGCCCAGGTAGGCCGCGTACCGCTCCTCGTCGAGTTCCAACAGCGGGCGGCCCGGGGGGTGTGCGGGGGCGCTCCGGCGGAGCACCGCCTTGACCCGGGCCACGACCTCCCGGGGGCTGAAGGGCTTGCAGATGTAGTCATCGGCCCCGAGTTCGAGGCCGAGCAACCGGTCGATCTCCTCCACCCGGGCCGTCACCATGATGATGGGGACCGCGCTGAACCCCCGGATCGCCTTGCAGAGGTCGAACCCGCTGCCGCCGGGGAGCATCAGGTCCAGGAGCACGAGCGCGGGGGGCGCCCGCCGCACCCGGTCCACCACCCCCTCGGCGGTGGCCATCCGCTCCGTGGTGAACCCCTCGCGCTCCAGGTAGTCGCGGAGGAGTTCCGCCAGGCGGTCCTCGTCTTCCACGATCAGGATCGGTCCGTTCATGCGCCGGCCCTCCGTTCCCGGGGCAACCGCACCCGGATCGCGAGCCCGCCCAGGGCCGAGGGGGCGGCCTCGATCGTGCCGCCGTGGGCCTCCACGATGTTCTTGCAGATCGTGAGCCCCAGCCCCGCCCCGCCCGTGGCGCGATTTCGCGACGCCTCGCCCCGGTACAGGCGTTCGAACAGGCGGTCCCTTTGCTCCTCCTCCACCCCTGGGGCGGAGTCTTCCACCACGATCTCCACCCGGTCGGGGCCGGCCTCGGCCCCCACCCGCACCCGCCCGGGCGCCGCGGTATAGCGCAGGCTGTTCTCCAGCAGGTTCTCGAAGAGTTGCCCGAGCCGGTCCGGGTCCGCCGTGAGCGGAACCGGTGCCCCGGGGAGCCGGGTCTCCAGGGCGAGCCCGGCCGCCTCGAGCCGGGGGCCGAAGCGTTCAAGGGTCTCGGCCAGGAGGCCCACCACGTCCACGGGCCTTTTCCGGTAGGTGAGGGCACCGAGATCCGACAGGGACAGTTCGTACAGATCGTCCACGAGCCGGGCGAGCCGGAGCACCTCGCCGTGCAGTCCGCCCAGCCCCGCCGCGTCGGGCGTGCGAATCCCGTCCTGCATGGCCTCGATCTCGCCCCGGAGGACCGCCAGGGGCGTGCGCAGTTCGTGGGCGATGTCGGCCACCCACTGCCTGCGGGCGGTTTCGTTCGCCTCCAGGGTCCGGGCGAGTTCGTTGAAATCCGCGCACAGCCGGCCGAGTTCGTCGGCCGGCCCAGGGGGAACCCGGGTCCCGTACCGGCCCGAGGCGAGTTCGCGGGTGGCGGCCGACAGCGAGCGGATGGGCCGCAGCAGGTGGTTGGCCAGGGGAAACGACAGAAGGAGCGAGAACCCGGCGGCCACGAGGGAGATCAGGGCGAACGCCCGGGTCTGCCGTTGCACGAACAGCAGGTCGGCGGCGTCGGTGAGTTCCCGCAGGGGCACGGCGGCCAGATACCCCACCGGCCGGCCCCCGTGCACCACCGGCACGAGCCGCTCCGGGGCCTTTCGGTCCGAGGGGGCGAACACCGGCCGCTTCCGGGCGTCGAACAGCTCCACCCGGGCCCCCCGGCCGGGTGGGGGCGGGGGCGGCGGGGCGCCGAGGCCTCCGGTCCGGGCCCCGGCCTGGAGGATGCGGTGCCAGGCTCCGGGGTCGTTCCGGAGAAAGTCCCAACTGCCGTTCTCCCCGTAGAGCACCGCGAGGCGTTCCGCGAGGGCTTGAATCTCGGCCGTCTGCTGTTGGTTGACGTAGGCCAGGAACTCCCGCCCGAAGCTCCAGCGCAGAAAGAGAAAGAGCGAGGTCGCGACCACGGCGCTCGACACAAGGAGCGCGGCGAAGAGCTTGGTCCGGATCGAAACCGTCATGGCCGTCGGTCTCCAGGTCTCGTGGGCTCGGCTGGGGGAAAAGGATACCCCGAAACTGTGCACGAAGTGTGGAGCCCGTTTTTCCCATTTCGTCCCCATTTCCTGCCCATTCCTCCGGCATTCTACCCCCGACGTCCCCGGGGCGCCCCGCGAGGGGGTCCATGGAGCTTCCGCCGTACCAGGGATCAGAATTCAGAGGACAGATGTCAGAAACCCCCTGTCCTCTGTCTTCTGTCTTCTGGCACCTGACACGGGCCCGTCGCCCCGCCCGCCGACGCACACACCGGCGCCTACGCGTGGCAGTGTGTCGCGAACGGGCCGCCCCGCGGCTTACGGGAGCTTCCAACCGAGGAGGTGGATCATGAGCAGCGCAGGGATGGCCGCCGTCGCCGCGGCGGTGGTGCTGGCGGGATGGCTCGTGGGGTGCGCCGACGGGCCCGCGGGGACCGACCCCGTCCCGACCGAGGCCGGGGTGAAGATCACCTCGGGGGCCTTGCGGACCTACCCGCTGGTCGACACGGGGCAGAGCGCCTGTTTCGACACCGACGGGGAGCCGATCGACTGCCCGGCAGAGGGCGCAGCCCTCTACGGCCAGGACGCCCAGTTCACCGGCACCTCGATGAGCTACACCGACAACGGGGACGGCACGGTGACCGACGAGGTCACGGGGCTCATGTGGCAGCAGACGCCCACCGGCGAGCACCTGAGCTGGGCGGAGGCCATAGCGTACTGCGAGGCCTTGGAGTTGGGGGGCTACGGCGACTGGCGCGTTCCCAGCGCCAATGAACTCTTCTCCCTCAGCGACTTTTCCCAGGGTTGGCCCTACATCGACACCGAGGTCTTCGACCTTTCGGACCCCACGGTCAGCAAGGACGAGCAGTACTGGACGAGCACCGCCTACGCGGGGGTGACCGTGGAGGGGCGCGACGAGGCCGTGTTCGGCGTGAACTTCGGCACGGGGCACATCAAGGCCTATCCCGGGTCGGTCACCGGCCCCACGGCGAAGCGGGTGCGCTGCGTGCGGGGTGAGGAGTACGGCGTCAACGCCTTCGTGGACAACGGCGACGGCACCGTGACCGACTGGGCCACGGGGCTCATGTGGGCGCAGGAGGACGGCGGCGTTGGCATGGACTGGGAGGAGGCCCTCGCCTGGGTGCAGCGAAAGAACGCCGAGGTCTACCTGGGCTATAGCGACTGGCGTCTCCCCGACGTCAAGGAACTCCAGAGCATCGTGGACTACACCCGGGCCCCCGGGGCCACCGACCCGGACCGGGAGGGCCCGGCCCTCGACCCGGTCTTCCACATCACCCCCATCACGAACGAGGCCGGTGAGGCCGACTATCCCTACTTCTGGACGAGCACGTCGGCCCGGTTCCAGGCGTGCGGGCCCCATTCCTACGCCTGGTACGTGGCGTTCGGCCGGGCGGTGGACCCCAGCGGGGCCGACTCCCACGGGGCGGGTGCCGTTCGGTTCGACACGAAGGTGGAAGGGGGCGCCACGGGCGAGGGGGGAGAGCGCGTTTACAACTTCGTGCGCCTGGTTCGCGGCGGCGACGTGGCGGAAACCCCGGCGGGGAATCCCTCGGACGAGGTCTGCGACGGTTCCGACGTGACGTTGCCGGAAGGCCCGGCCAGTTGGGGCGGTGGAATCCCGACACCCTAACCAAGGAGGTTCCCATGATCGGCGCCATCGGCATGAACGGCGGCACGGGGGTCTACGCGGCCCAGGCCGCGAGACGGCCCCCTCCCCCGCCCCCGGACAAGGACGTGTTTCGGGCGGCGGACCAGGATGCGGACGGCACGGTGTCGTCCGCCGAACTCGACACCCTGACCCAGGCCCTGTCGGAGGTCACCGGGACCCCGGCCGACACCCAACAGGTGCTGGAACGCTACGACACCGACGGGAGCGGCGGCCTGGACGGCGCGGAACTGTCCGGCTGGCTCACCTCCCAGGGCCTCGGCCCCCCGCCGGGCGCGCCGGAGGCCCTTGGGGGAAGCCCCCCGGTCACCGGGCCCGGGCGCGCGGCCGCGGCGTACCAGGAGCAACGTGACGGCACCATCGACCGGTTGCTGGCCCTCCTGAAGGAGGGGTCCAGCGCGTTGAACACCACCGCCTGACCGAGGGGACCACCGCCCCTGGAACGCCCGCCGCTCGCCCATGCGGCGGGCGTTCCGTTTCCCCATTTCGTCCATCTTGGCTGCGCATTGGGCCCCTATGCTGTTCCCATCGAGACGGTTCCCCCCAACCAAGGAGTGACCGATGAAACGACACCTGCTTCTCACCCTGGTTCTGGGCCTCGGCCTGTCCTTCCTTTCCGCCCCTGCCCGGGCTCGCGGCGGTCGACCGCCCCACGGGCCGCCGCCCGAGGCCTTTGAGGCGTGCGAGGGCAAGGGCGCGGGCGACGCCGTGGAGTTCCGCGGCGGACGCGGCGAACTCGTGGAGGCCGTGTGCCGGGAGCACGACGGCCGCCTGGTGGCGGTGCCCAAGGACGCCCCGGAACGGCCCGAACGCCAAGGGGACCCGCGATGATCGCCGCGTGCGGTGCCCGGGTTTGCGGGACCCCCGGGCGCTCCCCGGGGGCTGACGCCCCCCGGGTGCTTCTGGTGGACGACAACCAGATGCTCCGGGAGTTGACCGCGGCGTTGCTCGCCGAGCAGGGGTTCGCCGTGACCGCGGTCGGGGACGCCCGGGCGGCCCTCGAGGTCCTCGGTCGGGAGCCGATCGACGCCGTGGTCACCGACATCCGGCTGCCGGGGCCCGACGGAAACTGGCTCCTGGGATGCATCCGGGGGGCCGGGGGCCGGCAGCCGGTCGTGGCTGTCACCGGGTCGCCCGAGCGGGTCACGGCCGCCTTCGACGCCGTGCTCGTCAAATCCTACGCTCCGGCCCGTCTCGGCACCGTGGTGACCGAGTTGCTCGCCCGGGCGGGGGAAGGGAGGTGAGCATCGATGGCCATCGAGCGGATCGACGGATGCATCGGGTGCGGCACCTGCGTGCGCACGTGCCCCACCGACGTGATCCGGCTGGACGAGCACTCGGGGAAGGCCCGGGTGCGGTACCCGGCGGACTGCCAGATCTGCCATCTGTGCCGGCTGTACTGCCCCGTGGGCGCGATCACCATCACGCCCGAGAAATCGATCCCGGTGGTGGTGCCATGGGGGTAGGGCTGCGGCGGGTCTCGGCTCGGCGGGAATTGCAGCGGTTCGCGGCGCTGGCCGGGGGGCTCCCCCTCGCGTGGTGGGCCCTGGGGGGGCCGCCGGCCCGGGCCCCCTGGGCCGACGCCCTCTCGATGGTGGCCCTGGTGGGCTTGGGACTCCTGGGCGGGCTTTTGCACCTCACCCGGTCCGGTGCGGCGGGACCGGCCGTGGGCCGGATCCTGCGGGTCCACCGGGTCGCCGGATTCGGGGCGGTGGCGGCCGGGCTCGCCCATCCGTTCCTGGTGGTGGCGCCCCGGTTCTGGGAACCCGGGATCGCGCCGGCGGACGCCCTGGCCGCCCTGGTTTCCCGGATCGGAACCCCGGGCCTCGCCCTGGGGGGCCTGGCCTGGCTGGCGTGCCTCGGGCTCGGGGTCACGGCCCTGTGGCGGGGCCCCGTTGCCTACCGCACCTGGCGCCTCGGGCACGGCTGGTTGGGAATCCTGGCCGCGTTCTCGGCCGCCGGCCACGCCCTCGTTCTCGGCCGGCACCGAAGCGCCTTCATGGTGGTGACCGCGGCGGCCGTGGTGGCCGGGTGCGTCTACCGGCTGCTCCGGGGCCGCCCCGTTCGGGACAACACAGGAGGAATCCGACGATGACCGAGCAACCAAGCGGCGGGGTCTCCCGCCGGGAGTTTCTAGCCGCCTCGGGCGGGGCGGCCGGGTTCGTGGCCCTGGCGGCCTTGGGGCTTTCCGGGCTCGGGGCCTCGCCCGAACCCAACGAGCCGGCGGTCGACCCCGCATCGGCCCGGTGGATCGAACACGAGGCCGACGTGCTCGTGGTGGGAGGCGGCATGGCCGCGGTGTTTGCCGCGGTCAAGGCCCGCGACGCCGGGGCCCGGGTGGTCGTGGTGTCCAAGGGCCGGATCGGGGCCTCGGGCCAGACGCCCTTCGCCAAGGGGATCTTCGCCTATGATCCGAAAACCGCGCCCCTCGGGCCGGACGAGTTCGTGGCGGCCGTGTCACGCTCGGCCCTGGGCACGAACAACCCGGTGTTCACGCGGCAGCTCGTGGAGCACTCCCGGGCCCGGGTGGAGGAACTCCGGGCGTGGGGGTTCTTCGACGCGCCGCTTTGCGCCCCCGCCCTGCGCCAGCCCCTCGACGCGCGAAGGATCCCGGTGGTGGAGCGGGTCATGGTGACCCACCTCGTGCGGCAGGGCGGCCGGGTCGTGGGGGCCGCGGGGTTCGCCTTCGACGAACCCCGGCTCCACCTGTTTCGGGCCAACGCGGTGGTGTTGTGCACCGGGGCCGGAGGGTTCAAGCCCAGCGGGTTTCCGATCTGCGACCTCACCCACGACGGCACCGCCATGGCCTACCGGGTCGGAGCCAAGGTCACCGGAAAGGAGTGGAACGACGGGCACTTCACCCGGGCCGACCACCCGGCCGCCTGCTACGACGGCTGGCGGGGGATGTTCGACCGAAAACCCGGGATCACGCAGGTCGAGATCCACCACGACCTGGGCGTCGAGATGAACTACCGGGCCTACGTCCTCGGCGGTCCCCTGGAGGGGGGACCGCCCGGCGCGAAGGAGGCTTCCCCGTTGGAAGGGGGGCCCTACCAGCCGGAGGAGTTCCGGCGCCCGGGCGGCCCGCCGCCCCCGTCCCCGGGGAAGGGGCGGCGGCCCAAGGGCCCGCCGCCGGGCATGGGCGGCGGGGCCCTGATGGGGGGAGCCTCGGCCGGCATGTCGATCCACAAGTCCGAGGGGCTCGCGCCGACCGACCCGACCGGGGCCTCGACCGTGCCAGGCCTGTGGGCCGCGGGCGACGCGTTGGGATCCCACATGTCGGGGGGGATCTACACCCAGATCGGCTCCTCCCTGGCCGGTTCGGCGATCCAGGGGGCCCTGGCCGGGGAGGCCGCGGCCCGGTACGGCAAGGGCGTGCCCCCGCCGCGGATCGCGGCGGCCGACCGGGACCGGTTGGGCGAGGAGATCCTGGCGCCCCTGCGGCGCAAGCGGGGGTTCGGACCGGCCTGGGTCACCCAGACCCTCCAGGGGATCATGATCCCCAACTTCGTCCTCTACGTGAAAAGGGAGCCGCTCCTGCGGGCGGCCCTGGCCTATGTGGAGGAGCTGCGCGACCACCACGTGCCCCTGCTGCGGGCCGCGGATCTGCACGAACTGCGCCTGGCCCACGAAACCGCCAACATGGTGCTGAACGCCGAGATGAAGCTGCGGGCCTCCCTGTTTCGTACCGAGAGCCGCTGCAGCCACTACCGGCTCGACTACCCCGAGATGGACACCGCCAACTGGAACGCGTGGGTCAATCTCTACCGGGGCCCCGACGGTTCGATGCGGGTGGAAAAGCAGCCCTTCGGCACGTGGGCCGCCGGGCAAGGGGCGTGAGGAAAAAGGAAAACACCCCGGATGGTAGCGGCCGCTACCGCCCGGGGCGGCGGGCGGCGCTAGGGTGTCACCATCGAACGGAACCCACGCCGAACGGAGGTGACCCATGAGCGCCAAGAACACCCTTTACACCCAGTTGGCCGAATCCCTGAAGGACCTGTGTTTCCCCATCCGGAGCCCCGGGGAGCTTCGCCGGGAACTCGACGAGCACGGCGTGGGGCCCGTGTGCGCCGGGGCGGTCTGCCTCGACCCCGACGGGATCTCCGAACTCCTGTCCCCCCGGGATTTCCTGTTCACGAATCCCACCCAGATCGCCCAGGTCCTGGCCCAGCGGGCGGCCGTCGCGCTCATGCCCGGGGCGTCCGGGTCGGGGAATCGGCTCCCCCGGTAGCCCAGGCTACATGCCGGGGCGGCGAGGTGCGGTACCCTGCACACGGATGCTCTTGGACTCTCCCACGAAGGAGGACGACCCATGAAGGTGCTCGGCGTATCCGGAAGCCCGGTTCCCAACAGCAACACCGACCGCATCGTGAAGGCTGTGCTCGAGGCCACCGGCCTCGAGACCGAGTTCGTGAAGCTCAAGAAGTACGACGTGGCCCCGTGCCAGGCCTGCCTGGGGTGCGTGGAAACCAACCGCTGCGTCATCCAGGACGGCGGCATCGAACTGGCCGAGAAGGCCAAGGATGCCGACGCCCTGGTGATCGGCGGTTTCACCCCGTACTCCAGCCTCGACGCCCGGACCAAGGCGTTCATCGAGCGCCTGTACCCGCTTCGCCACAAGCACGGGTTCCTGAGGGGCAAGCCGCTCGCCGCGGTGGTCACCTCGGCCGTGCCCCGGGGCGCCGAGG
Organism: Deferrisoma palaeochoriense; assembly: GCF_054656955.1. NCBI lineage: Bacteria > Pseudomonadati > Thermodesulfobacteriota > Deferrisomatia > Deferrisomatales > Deferrisomataceae > Deferrisoma > Deferrisoma palaeochoriense. Next base: position 6,019 of record NZ_BAAHXI010000015.1, on the reverse strand, counting down.
GGCTGCCCCCGGCGGCGGATTTCGGCGTAGGCGCCATCAAGTTCATGGCCATGGAGGAGGGCATGGAGTACGTCGGCGAGGTGGTCATGGACGGCAATGTGCCCTGCGTGAAGTGCGGCTACGGCAACGAGTGCGTCATGAGTGCCATCCCCATGCTCTACGGCCCCGAGGCGACGGTGGAGTCGGTGGGCATCAAGACCTTCGAAGACAGGGACACGGTCGTCGAAGAGGCCCGGGCCCTGGGCCGGAAGATCGCCGAGGCCCTGGCCCGGAAGAAGTAGCCGGTCGGGTCGCATCGCCCGGCGACCGGTGATCCGCCCGTCCCGGCCGGAAACGGTAGGCGCGAGGCGAGCGGGTCCCCTACCGGCCCCCGGAAGCATGAAGGCACAATCTGGGCGGCGGGGTTCAGTTTTCCCTCCCTTGCGCCGCGGGCGCCGGGGCGAACGCCGACTGGTCCGTCACGAAGAGGTATCGGCCCTTGGTGCGCACCCGGCCGGTCTCCTTGAGCTTTTTCATGGCCTTCGTGATGCTCACCCGGTGGGCGCCCACGAGAAACCCGATCTCCTCGTGGGTCAGAGGGAACGCGATGTTCCAGCCTCCCGGCACGGGGGTGCCCACCTGCTCCGCCACCGTCAGGAGGGTCTTGTACAGCCGTTCCTCGAGGCTGGGCTCGGAAAGGGCCCCGAGTTTGCCGGTGAGGTAGTCGATCCGCTTGGCCAGGTTCTTGATCACCGCAAGCCCCACCTGGGGGTGCCGCTCCACGAGCCGCTCGAAGGTCGGCCGGCTGAGGCCGCACACGAGCGAGGGGGTGATGGCCGTGGCGAACACGGGGTACTCCCCCTCCTCGATGAACACGCTCTCCCCCAGGAGGTCGCCGGCCTTGCGGAACCCCAGGATGAGTTCCCGGCCGTCCTCGGTGAGCTTCCAGAGTTTCACCGCCCCGCCCTTGATCAGGTACATGGAGTTCGCCGCCTCGCCCTGGCTGAAAATGGTCTGGTTCGGTTCGTAGCGTCGGCGGACGAGTTCCTTGCTCACCGTCTCCCAGGCCTCGGGCGGCGCCCCCTCGAACAGCCACACGTGGCCGAAACACTTGGGGCTGAGTTCCACGCCCGGCCCGGCGATCTCGGCACACAGACATCCCGCCATGGTCGTCTCCTCTCTCTGGGGTGCAGGTCGTTTCCCGAGTCCCCCCGGCTGTCGCGTCTTCCCCCGTGGCGCACAGCATGCCCGCGAAGGGGAACCGGAGGTGTAGCGGCGACTACACGAAGGCCTACGGCGGCGCCCTCCCTCCCCGGCCGGGGTGGGGTCCCTGAAAACCCTTCCATCGGTAGCGCCCGCTACAACCGCGCCCGAACGGCCCCGGTAGCCTGGGCCCGTGCGGGGGTGAGCAGGGAGGTCAATCTACCACCCGGGCCCCAGTCCGAAAGGAGAGCGTCATGGACGTGAAGGCCGAACTCCGAAAGCAGATCATCGAGGCCTCGGCCGGGGCGCGGAGTTCCCCATCGCCACGCCGGAGGCCCTGCTGGCCGCCTTCGGCGGACCCGACGCGCCCTGCCGGGCCGGGGACGTGAAGCTCCGTGCCGGCGACGCGGGCACCGTGCTCACACCGGCGGACTTCCCGTTCGCGAGCGCCGAGGCGGTGGCCGACACCATCCTGTCCCGCGCCTTGTAGTAGGATCGGGGAAAGGGGGGGCGCAGGCGCCTGCGCCTGGCAGTGTGACGCCATCCGGCCTCCATGGCCCGTCCAGCCCGTCAACCCACACCCGAGGAGGTTTCCACCCATGAAGATTCTCGGCATCTCCGGCAGCCCCCGGCGGGGGAGCACCACCGACCGGCTCGTGCAGGCGGTCCTCGAAGGGGCGGCCTGCGACACGGAGTTCGTCTCCCTGGCCGGCCGGCGGATCGGCCCGTGCATCGCCTGCCTCGGCTGCGTGGAGGACAACGTGTGCAAGGTGCGCGACGACATGGCGCCCCTGCGGGAGAAGGTGCTGGCCGCCGACGCCCTGGTGATCGGCGCCCCCAACTACTTCGGCCTGCTCAACGGCCTCACCCACTGCTTCCTGGAGCGGTTCTACCAGTTTCGCCACCGGGATCGGGCGCTCCTGGCCGGAAAGCTCGGGGCCGTGGCCAGTGTGGGGGGCCGGATGCCGGATCCCCCGGCCGAGAACGTGAGGGCCTTCTTCGCGGCGAACCAGATCGAGTACGTGGGCGCGGTGTCGGCCCAGGGACCGGCGAGCTGCTTCTCCTGCGGATACGGGGAGGGCTGCGACGCCGGTGCGGTGCGGAAGCTCTACGGCCCGAACCCCCGGATCACCCCCGAGAACACCCCGGACCTGGCGAAACAGCCCGAGAAGATCGAAGCCGCCCGGGCCCTGGGCGCCGAACTGGCGCGCCGGCTAAGGGAACGGACGGCCGCCCCGTGAGGGGCGGGTCCGGCGCGGGGCTCAGGTTCGGCCCACCGGGCAGGTGGCCATGCACCGGAAGCAGAAGTACTGGAACCCGATGAACCCGGCCTGATAGAGGCGCCAGTAGTGGGGGTCGCGGAGCATGGCCTTGCGCTCGGCGGGGTCGGCCTCGCCGAACTGGGTCCAGAACCGGATCGCCCCGGCGATGCCGTAGGGCTGGGAGTTCTTGAGGCACTTCATCACGTCGGTCTTGCCCTCCTCGTCCAGGGCCGAGGCGGGGCAGTTCTCCACGCACAGGCCGCACCCGGTGCACAGTTCCTCGGCCACCGGCGGGTCGGGGGGGAGTTCGGCCTCGGTGACCACGGCGGTGAACACGACCCGGCTTCCCAGCCGGGGGTGGATCACCAGGTTGTGGCGGCCGAACCGCCCGAGGCCCGCGGCCACGGCGGCGTGGCGAAGCGACAGGTCGCCCACGGTCCCCTTGGTCTCGAGGCTCATCTCCAGGGGATACGAGGCCGGCACGGTGACGGCCCGGGCCCCTGTTTTCCGCTCGATGAACCGGGCCACCTTGTAGTTGCACGACCGGGAGAACTCCATGACGTCGAGCCGGCCGTTCATGGCGATCTGGGGGCTCGGGCTCTCGCAGGTGGAGAGTTCCCGGTAGGCCAGGACCACGATCGACCGGGCCCCGGGCAGGAGCCGCTCCACTGGCGGGGAGAGCGGGCTTCGATAGCCCGGGGCCGCCGCAAACCCCACGTCGTCCACCCCGGCCTCGAGCGCGTAGGTGCGGATCGATTCCCTCATGGCGTCTCCTTCCGGCGGACTCGCCGCGCTGTGGCCACCGGGGGGCCGGGGCCCGTCTCACGATTCCGGGTCGCTGGGTTCGGGCCGCGACGGGCCCGAGCCCGCGAACCCCGGGGAGGTTTCAGGGTTTCGGCCGCGGATCCCCCGGCCCCCCGAGGGTGCCGAGCACCCATTCGGCCAGGGCATCGTAAACCTGGGCCGCGGCCTCGTCCACGTGGGGGGCGAGGCAGTCGGCCTCGACCCGCTCGAGGTAGGCCGACCAGGCCCGCTCCAGGGCCAGGACCGCGCCGGCCCGGCGGGCGGCCGCCCCCGCGCGCCCGCCGGCCCGGAGCCGGTCCCAAAGGCCGGTCCGGCGGTCCGAGGCCCCGGCGGTCCCCCGGAACAGGGGAATCCGCCGGGTGGCCGTGATCTGGCGGGAGAGTTCCCGGCGGTCGGGGGCCTCGCCCGGGGCGAGCCCGGCCTTTTCCAGCGCCTCGGCCGCCTCCCGGGCCAGGCTCTCCCCCGCCCGGGCCAGGGCGCCCCGGGCCTCCAGGGCCAGGTTTCGCACCGCGTTCACCCGCAGGGGTTCGGTGGCCGCGAGCACGGCCTCGATCCGGTCCCGGTAGTCGGGCGCCGCGGGGTCGAGTTCGGCCACCCGGGCCGCCCAGGCCCGGCGGTGGGGGCTTCGCCGCCGGCCGAACCCCCGGCGCAGCTCCGCAGCGATCCGGTCCTTCTCCCGCTCGGCCGCCCCGGCCATCCGCTCCGAGAGCCAGCCCAGAAGGGCGTCGGCCGTGTCGGCCCGCCAGGGGCCCCGCCCGAGCCCCAGGGGCGACGTGCCGCCGGCCGCGGCCAGGGCCTCCACCATCACCCGCCGGAGGTCCGCCCGGCACCGGGCGAGGACGAGCCGGTCCCGCTCGGCCTCCACCCGGGCCCAGAGTTCGTCCCGAAACGCCCGAAAGGCGTCCCGGAAGGGGGCCGCGAGGGGGGAGCCCTCCCAGGCCTCCCGAAGCCGGGCCTCGCCGGGGGCGAGCCGCTCGGGATCCAGAAGGGCCAGGCGGTCCAGGAGCCCCAGGAGGGCCGAAAACGCGGCGGGTCCTTCCCCCACCCCCAGGCCCCGGAGGTCCCGTTCCACCGCGCCGGCCACCCGGGTCAGATCGGCCGGGCCCCGGAGTTCGGAGAGGTCGGCGTTCAGCACGAACCGCGTGATGGGTAAGAGCCCGTACCCCCGCAGGGCCTCCAGGAACCGGAGATCCGCCTCCCGCAGGCCCACCCGCCCGGAGATCACGTACACGATGGCGTGGGCCCCGAGGAGCGCCCGGTCCACCACGGCGTCGTGGGCCGCGTTCCAGGCGTCCACCCCGGGGCAGTCCACGAGAACGACGCCCGCGGGGAGGTCCGGGGCCGGAATCTCCACCCGCACGGCCTCGAGAAACGTGGCCACCTCGTCCCGGGTGACCCAGCCCCAGAGGCCCTCGCCCGGGGGGAGGGAATCGTCCCGGGGGGTGTCGGCGAGCCGGTCGGCCACGGCGTCGAACCCGCCGAGGAGCGCGGCCAGGGCGGTGCGGTGGGGGGAAGGGGGGCCGTCCAGGAGGGCGCGGGCCGCCGCCCGGTGCTCGGGGTTCCAGAGGTCCCAACGGCCCGGGCGGCCCAGGGCCTCGAGGTGGAGCGAAAAGGCCCGGTTCACGGCGGCTCGGGACCGCCAGGTCACCGTGGTGCCGGGCCGGTCGGCCGGAACGAGTTCGGTGACCTGGGCCGTGAGCACCCCCGACCCCCGGGGCAGGGCGTCCCGGCCCACGAGGGCGTTGGCGAGGGTGGACTTTCCGGATTTCACGGCCCCCACCAGGGCCACCCGGACCTCGGCGTCGGCGGCCCGGGTCAGGGCTCGGTCCACCTGGGCGAGCCAGTCCCGGACCCGGCCCCCGAGGTCGGGCCGCCGGGCCGCCAGGTCCCGGAGGCCCTGGCGGGCCTCCTCGGCCGCGGCCTCGACCCCGGCCCGGAGCCGTTCGGCCCGGGCCGATCGGACCGGGTCGGTCACGGGGCCTCCCGGTGGAGGGCCCAGGCGAGTTCGGACCAGAGTTCGAACCCGGCCCCTTGGGGCAGCCCGGCGGCCGGATCCGCCGGATCCACCCATCGGTGGCCGGTGAGTTCTCCGTCTCCCTCCCGGGCTGTGGCCGGGTCCACCGTGAGCCGGCAGCACACCCCCACGTGGACCCGGCCCACGTCGGTCTCGTCCTCGTTGATGAGCCCCACCACCTCGAGGTCCCCGACCCACCGGGCGGGATACTCCTCGGCCACCTCTCGCCGGGCGGCCCGCTCCAGGAGGGCCGGACCGGCCTCCGCGCCGTCCGCGTCCTCCCGGTCGATGTGACCCCCGATCCCCAGGCTCCAGAAGGCGTGGAGCCGGGCCTCGGTGCCCTGGCGGGGGTACACGAGCACCCGCCCCCGGGGGTCGAAAAGCGTCACGTAGGGAATGACCTGCTTCCAGTCCGGGTCGGTCTCGGCCGCGGGCCGGGGCATCCACCGGGCCTCCCGTAAGCTCAGGCGGGCCGCTGCGTCGGCCCACGAGGCGGCCGGCACCCGGGCCCTCGGCCGGCGCAGAAGGGGATCGAGGACGGTGCGGGGCACGACGAGGATCGTCTGGTTCTTCATGGTTCCTCCGGCGCGGGGGTTCGCCCGGAGTCTGTCACACCGGCCGCCCCCGCCTCAACCGCCCGGACGCACGAAGGGCCGGCCCCGGGGGGCCGGCCCTTCTGGTGCCTCCGGCGTCAGCAGGGGTGGACGCTGGAGGTTCCCACCACCTTGGGCTTCACGTAGGTCGTTTTCTTCATGGC
>NZ_BAAHXI010000014.1:0-64529 GCF_054656955.1 Deferrisoma palaeochoriense | reverse complement strand
GAAGCCGCTCCCACGGGTCGGCCGACGCGATGACGCCGGAATCCCGAATGTTCTTAGCCGCCTAGCCGCCGAGCAGCCCAGCCGCCTAGCCGAAGTTCCTTGGACGGCGAGAAAAGGCCGGAGGAACGCGCCCGGCACCGGGCCCCGCGATCTCCGCGGCCGGACGGCGCATCCGGCGCAAAACCCTACCGCACCCGGCGTTCTCCCGGCAACGCGCGAACCCTAGGGCGTTGACCCGGCCGGGGGGTTCGCCGAGAATGCCCGCGCGGCGGAGGCTGCCACAGCTTCTAGCCGCCCGGATCCAACCCTTGATACGAACAGCGACCCCCACAGGGCGGGGGAGAAACGAAAACGCGACGCGTTGGAGGGTTGGTTGTCCCGCATGCTGACGTCCTAGCCGCCTCGCAAGGAATCTCCGGTAGACGAGGGTCGACCCGTTGGCAAGGACGATAACGGCCTGCGGCCGGCCAGGCGGTGGACCGCCGCGACCGTCTGGACCATGGGACCGAAGACCGCGAGACCGGCGACCGTGCCAGGTGCCAGAAGACAGACGACAGAGGACAGGGGTGTTCTGACATCTGACCTCTGAATTCTGGCCCCTGCTACGGCAGCCGCTCCCACGGGCTGGCCGCCGCGATAACGCAGAAATCCCGAAGGTTCTTAGCCGCCTAGCTGCCGAGCAGCCTAGCTGCCTAGCCGAACCTACCCGGAAGGAACTGCCAATGGCCCGGATCGTGTTCGTGACCGGCGGCGCCCGAAGCGGCAAGAGCCGGTTCGCCCAACGGATCGCCGAGGCGTGGGAGGGGCCCCTCCTCTACGTGGCCACGGCCGAGGTGCTCGACGACGAGATGGCCGACCGGGTCCGGCGCCACCGGGCCGACCGGGGCCCGCGCTGGGAGACCCTGGAGGAACCCCTGGACCTGCCCGCGGCCCTGCGGGCCGCGGAGGGGTTCGGGGGCGCCCTCGTGGACTGCCTCACCCTGTGGGTTTCGAACCTCCTGGGCCGGTGGGGCGGCGACGAAACCGGGCTCGCGGCGGCCCTGGACGGGTTTTACCAGGCCCTGGAGGCGTTCCGGGGCCGGGTCTGCCTCGTCACGAACGAGGTGGGCTCGGGCATCGTCCCGGAGAACGCCTTGGCCCGGCGGTTTCGGGACCTTGCCGGGCGCGTCAACCAGGAGTGCGCCGCCCGGGCCCACGAGGCCTACCTCGTGGTGTCGGGCCTGCCGGTCCGACTGAAATAGACCCACGGGCGCAAGCACGTCCACACGTCCCCGCGTCCGAACGACATTCCCCGGAGGAACCCATGACTGAGCAGGAACTTCGCGATCTCGCCGCGGCCGTCCGGCCGCTCGACCCAGCAGACCTCGAGGCGGCCCAGGCGCGCCTCGACGATCTCACGAAGCCCCCCGGGAGCCTGGGCCGGCTCGAGGAGGTGGCCAAGCGCCTGGCCGGGATCCAGCGCACCACCCGGCCGCGGATCGGAAAGAAGAGGATCTACACCCTGGCCGCCGACCACGGCGTCACCGAGGAGGGCGTGAGCGCCTACCCCCGGGAGGTCACGGCCCAGATGGTGCTCAACTTCCTGCGGGGCGGCGCCGCCATCAACGTGCTGGCACGGCACGTGGGCGCCGAGATCGTGGTGGTGGACATCGGGGTGGACCACGACTTCGAGGGGATCGAGGGCCTCGAGCATGCCAAGGTGGCCCGGGGCACCCGGAACCTGGCCCGGGGTCCGGCCATGACCCGCGAGGAGGCCCTCCGCGCCCTCGGCGTCGGCGCGGACCTCGCCCGGCGGGCCGCCGAGGACGGCGTGGATCTCGTCGGCATCGGCGAGATGGGCATCGGCAACACCACCCCGGCCGCGGCGATCCTCGCCGCGTTTGCCGGGCTCCCGCCCCGGGAGGTGGTGGGCCGGGGCACCGGGGTGGACGACGAGGGCATTCGCCGGAAAGCCCGGGCCGTGGCCCGGGGCCTCGAGGTCAACCGGCCCGACCCGAGCGACCCCCTGGACGTGCTCCACAAGGTCGGGGGGTTCGAGATCGCCGGCATGGCCGGGGTGTGCCTGGGGGCGGCGGCCCGGGGGATTCCCGTGGTGGTGGACGGGTTCATCTCCACCGCCGCCGCGCTCGTGGCCACCCGGCTCGAGCCCCGGGTGGCCGACTACCTCTTCCTCTCCCACCTGAGCCAGGAACGGGCCCACATCCGGATGGTGGAGCACCTGGGCCAGGACCCGCTCCTCGTCCTCGAGATGCGCCTCGGTGAGGGAACCGGGGCGGCGCTCGCCATGTCGGTGATCGAGGCCTCGGCCAAGATCCTCTCCGAAATGGCCACCTTCAGCGAGGCCGGGGTCTCGAACCGTGAGGAGTGAGAACGGCGTGGAAGGGGGCGCGCCCCGGCCCGGCCGGTTCGCCGTGGCCTGGCAGTTCCTCACGGTGATCCCGCTCTTTCCGGCCGGGAAGCTCGACGACCGGGACCTGGCCAGGGCCATGGGGGCCTTCCCGGCCGTGGGCCTCGCCCTGGGCGCAGGGCTCGTGGCGTTCCACCTGGTGCTGGGCCGGGCTCTGCCGGGGCTCCTGGAGGGGGCGATCGCCGTGGCGCTCCTGGCGGCCGCCACCGGGTGCTTCCACCTGGACGGCCTCGCCGACACGGCCGACGGGCTCTCGGGCGGCTGGACCCGGGAGCGCGCCCTGGAGATCATGAAGGACAGCCGCACCGGCGCGGTGGGCGCCGCGGCGCTTTGCCTCGCGGTCGTGGCCCTGGCGGCCGGATACGGGCTGCTGCCGCCCGGGGTCCGGTGGGCCGGGTTCCTGGTGACGCCCGCCGCCGGCCGGGCGGCCGCCGTGTGGCTCGCCCGCCGAAGCCCCTACGCCCGGCCCGAGGGAGGCTTGGGCCGGCCCTACAGCGAACACCTGACGGACGGCGAGGTCCTGCAGGCCGCCCTCTGGGCCGGCGCGCCGGCGGTCGTTTTTCTTGGGGTCCCGGGCCTCCTGGCCCTGGCGTTCACCTGGGTCTGGGCCGAGGGACTCCGGCACTACTTCCTGCGCCGCCTCGGCGGGGTCACGGGCGACGTGCTGGGGTTTTGTGAAGTGACCTCCGAAATCGTCTTCCTGGTGTTTCTCCATGCCCTCACCTGAGCTCACCACCCGCGTCCTGCTGATCCGCCACGCCACCGCCGGCGACCCCGGCGTGCTCCACGGCCACGTGGACGTGCCCCTCACCCCCGACGGCCGCGCCGAGGCCGAACGCCTCGCCCTCAGGCTCCGCGGCGAACCCGTGGGGGCCCTGTACGCCTCGGACCTCCGGAGGGCCCGGGAGACCGCCGAGATCCTGGGGCAGCAGTGGGGCCTGCGGGTGGTCGAGGAACCGGCCCTGCGGGAGCTCCACATGGGCCGGTGGGACGGCAAGCCCGTCCAAGAGGTGCTCGCGGCGGAGGAGGACTTGGTCCGGCAGTGGTGGTCCGACCTGGAGCGGTTCCCCACCCCCGGGGGCGAGAGCCTCGCGGACCTCGCCGAACGGGCCATTCCGGCCTTCGAGCGCATCGTCACCGAGCACCCCGGCGAAACCGTGGCCGTGGTGGCCCACGGCGGCACGAACCGGGTGATCCTGTTCCGGTACCTGGGGATCCCGCTCGCCCGCTACCACGTCCTGGCCCAGGACCCCGCCTGCCTGAACCGCCTCGTCCTCTACCCCGACGGCAACACCGTGGTGGAACTTGTCAACGGCTGAAGGGCCGTACCCTTGAGGGCCCGGCCCTTCAGAAACTTCGAAGGTGGTTGGCGTTTCGTCTCTGCACTACTCGTCAAGGGAATCCCCCAGCCAAAATCTAGGGGACGCAAAACCTAGGGGACACTCTATCCTGCCTCCGTCGAACCGGTGCGGACCGCCTCGCGAAGCTCCCGGATGATGCCTAGGCTCACCTCGAGCGGGAACCCGTCCTCGGTGTGCTCGGGCCTGCACGTGACGCCGTCGACGCACCCGTTGGCGAAGAGGTGGCTTGCGATCTCCATCGGATCCACGAGGCCGAGCAGGTCGCGCCCCAACGCCCGGCCGAGGAGCGCCAGGGCCCCGTAGACGCCCCAGTTCGACACGCTCGCGATCACGAGCACGTCGCAGCACGTCACCGACGGCGTGATGTCGAGTTCGGCGAGCGCCGGGGCGACATTCCCCATGCCGATCTCGTTGCCCCCGTCCCCAAAGGCGAGGGTCGGCACCTTCCCCTCGGTGAAGAAGAGGTCGAATTTCGCCGTGTGGTCGGTGATGTCGACCCCGCGCATGTTGTAGTACCGGCCGTCCCCTGCGAGCCCCGGCCGTTCCACGGACACGAGGAGCGAAGGGGAGAGGTCCTCCAGCGCTCGCGCCACGGCGCGGCGGCTCTCGTCCCAACCCGCGATCGGGATTTCGTACGTCTCGAACTCGGGCGCCAGGACCCGGGAGAGCGGCGGGGCACAGGCGAACACCGGACGACGCCCGAGGCGCTCCAGCACCCGGTAGAGCGCGATGGCACCGATCGGCCCGTCGCTCTCGAAACTCCCCGCGACCGGGAACCCCGTACCGATCACGACGGTCCCGGACGCGTGCGCGAGGAGTTCCGCCGCTCTCGCGCAATAGCCGGGCCGCAGATGTCTCCGGAGCCGCGCCATCCCCCGGCGGTCGTGGCTCAGGATGATCTCCTCGACTCGTTCGGTCGGTTCGGGCATCGTTTCACCGTCACGCGGCAGGCTGTGGCCGGTCCGGCCGGGGGGCGGCTCTGCCGGCGCCGGGTGGGGTTGCTCGTGGGCCCGACGACGAGACGCCCTCCGGCCGCCCGCCACCCCGCCTGGACGGCACAGGCGAAGGATCGCCGTCGGCTGAAACGGGTGTGATCTGGCGCGGAGGGAGATACGCAAAACGGCCCCAGGCGCCTCGGCGGGCGCTGGGGCCGCGGGTCGTTGCGGTAGGGTGTCGGAACATCGCCTTCCCCGGCCGATTCTCCCGATGTTGCGGAAGTGGCTTCGGATATCCGCGCCTATCCGGGCATGTCAACGCGCGCACGGGGAAGCGGCTTCGCCCTCACACGGAGGGCCGTCAGGATAGAAGGTCGGCCATGGTCTTGCCGATGTCGGCCGGGCTCTGGACCACGTGGACGCCGCAGGCCTTCAAGGCGGCCATCTTCTCGGCCGCGGTGCCCTTGCCGCCGGCGATGATCGCCCCGGCGTGGCCCATGCGCTTGCCCTTGGGGGCGGTCTGGCCCGCGATGAAGCTGACCACCGGAACCCGGATGTTCTCCCGGATGTACTCGGCGGCCTCCTCCTCGGCCGTGCCGCCGATCTCGCCGATGAGCACGATGCCCTTCGTTTCGGGGTCGTCCTTGAAGAGCTTCAGGGCGTCGATGAAGGTGGTGCCGATGATCGGGTCGCCGCCGATCCCGATGCAGGTGGTCTGGCCGATGCCGAGCTTGGTGAGCTGGTCCACGGCCTCGTAGGTCAGGGTGCCGGACCGGCTGATCACCCCCACCGGGCCCTTCTTGTGGATGTGGCCCGGCATGATCCCGATCTTGCACTCCTCGGGGGTGATGATGCCCGGGCAGTTGGGGCCGATGAGCCGGGTGTTGGAGCCCTCGAGGGCCCGCTTCACCTTGAGCATGTCCATGACCGGGATGCCCTCGGTGATGCACACCACCACCTCGATGCCGGCGTCGGCCGCCTCGAGGATGGCGTCGGCCGCGAACGGCGCCGGCACGAAGATCATGGAGGCGTTGGCGCCGGTTTCGGCCACCGCCTGGGCCACGGTGTCAAACACCGGCACGCCCAGGACCTCCTGGCCCCCCTTGCCGGGGGTGACCCCGCCGACCAGTTTGGTGCCGTATTTGAGGCACTGCTCCGAGTGAAACTTGCCGTTGGAACCCGTGATGCCCTGGCAGATGACCCGGGTTTCCTTGTTGACGAGAATGCTCATGGGATGTGCTCCGTTCAGACGCTAGGACGCTGGGACGTTCGGACGTGGGAAGGCCGGAACCTCAACCCCTCCCGCCACCACCTGCCCGCCGAATCCGCTCAACTGTTGGTTCCCAATCCCGGAGGGGTGGGCGCCGTCACTGGCCACGGGCCGCGGCCACCACCTTCTCGGCGGCCTCGCTCATGGTCTCGGCCGTGATGATGGGAAGGCCGCTCTCGGCGAGCATCTTCCGGCCCAGGTCCACGTTGGTGCCCTGGAGCCGCACCACCAGGGGCACCTTGAGGTCCACGGTCTTGGCCGCCGTGAGGATGCCCTCGGCGATGGTGTCGCAGCGCATGATGCCGCCGAAGATGTTCACCAGCACCGCCTCGACCTTGGGGTCGGACAGGATGAGCTGGAACGCCCGGGTCACCTGCTCGGCGCTCGCGCCGCCACCCACGTCGAGGAAGTTCGCCGGCTCGGCGCCGTAGTGCTTGATGATGTCCATGGTGGCCATGGCGAGCCCGGCGCCGTTCACCATGCACCCGATGTTGCCGTCGAGGCTGATGTAGGAGAGGCCGTACTTCGACGCCTCGAGCTCCCGGGGGTCCTCCTCGGTCTCGTCCCGCAGGGCCTCGATGTCCTTGTGCCGATAGAGGGCGTTGTTGTCGAAGTTCATCTTGGCGTCGAGCGCCAGCACCTGGCCGTCGCCGGTGACCACCAGGGGGTTGATTTCGGCGAGGCTCGCGTCGGTCTCGACGAACGCCCGGTACAGCCCGGCGATGAACTTCTGGGCGTTCTTCGCCGCCTCGCCCTCGAGGCCCAGGCCATAGGCGAGCTTTCGGCCGTGGAACGGGAAGAACCCGGTGGCCGGGTCCACGGTCTGCTTGAGGATCTTCTCGGGGGTCTTGGCCGCCACCTCCTCGATCTCCATGCCGCCCTCGGTGGAGGCCATGATGGTGACCCGGCAGGTGGCCCGGTCGATCACCACCCCGAGGTAGAGCTCCCGGGCGATGTCGCACCCCTCCTCCACGTAGACCTTGAGGACCTCCTTGCCCTGGGGTCCGGTCTGGTGGGTGACGAGCTTGGAGCCGAGCATCTTTTCGGCCGCGGCCCGGGCCTCGGCCGGGCCCTTGCACACCTTGACCCCGCCGGCCTTGCCCCGGCCGCCGGCGTGGATCTGGGCCTTGACCACCACCACGGGGGTGCCGAGTTCCCGGGCGGCGGCCTCGGCCTCGTCGGGCGTGGTGGCCACGATGCCCCGGGGCACGGCCACCCCGTAGCGCTTCAAGATCTCCTTGGCTTGGTACTCGTGGATGTTCATGGATCCTCCGAATCCGCTGGGCAGCTCGGCGGCTGGGCGGCCAGGCTGCCGGGCCGTGTGCCGGCCCCTCCCCATCGAAACGAACGAAACGGTTTGCGGCTTTCTGTGAAGCGGGAAGGACGGCTTTCGGCTTCCCCGCTTCCCAGCCCCTTACCGAATGGTCCCGTGATAGTGGGCCGTGAGCTGGCGCATCTTGACGTCGGGTGTCGTGTAGTCGGGCAGGAGCATGGGGGAGATCCGGCTCCGATCGACCCCGGCCTCCTCGAGCTCCCGCACGAACTCGCGCACGTGGTCGAGCGTGGGCTCCCCGGGCTCCCCGTCGAGGTTCTTCACGTATTCGGCGGCGTTGCGGCCGGCCCGCCGGCCGAACACGGTGATGTCCAGGAGGGAGTTGCCCATGAGGCGGTTCTCCCCGTGGACCCCGCCGGTCACCTCGCCGGCGGCAAACAGCCCCGGCACCACGGTCTCGGCGTTGGGGGTGATCTTGAGCCCGCCGTTCTGGTAGTGGAGCGTGGGGTACACGAGCATCGGCTCTTTGCGGATGTCGATGCCGTAGCGCATGAACTGCACGAACTTGGCCGGCAGTTCCCGCTCGATGGTGCCCGGTCCCTCGAGCTCCTCGATCATGGGCGAGTCGAGCCACACCCCGTAGCGGCCCACCGGGGTCACGATACCGTTTCCGCGCTCCACGCACTCCCGGATGATCGCGGCGCTCTCCACGTCACGGGGCTCGCGCTCGAACACGAACTGCTGGCCGTGGATGTTGAGGAGATTCGCCCCCAACCCCCTCACCTTCTCGGTGATCAAAAGCCCCACGTTCTGCTCGGGATATGCGGCGCCGGTGGGATGGTACTGGGTGGAGTGCATGAAGTCCAGCGGCACCCCGGCCCGGTACCCGATTACCAGGCCGTCGGCCGTGGCACCGTAGTGGTTGGTGGTGGCAAACCCCTGGATGTGGAGCCGGCCGAACCCGCCGGTGGCGAGCACCACGGCCTTGGAACGCACCACGAAGTACTCCTCGGTTTCCATGTTGTAGAGGAGCGCCCCGCAGGCCCGGCCCTGGTCGTCCTTGAGAATCTCCACGGCCGCAGAGAACTCCATGACCTCGATCCGGTCGGGCCGGTTGCGGGCCTCGTCCCGGAGCACCCGCATGATCTCGGAGCCGGTCATGTCGCCGGCCGAGTGCATCCGCTTGCGGCTCGTGCCCCCGCCGTGGCGCACCCGCATGCGGCCATCTGGCAGCTTGTCGAACATCATGCCGAGGCTTTCGAGCCACGAGATCACGATGGGCGCGTCCCGGGTGAGGGCGGCCACGAGGTCCGGCCGGTTCGTGAAGTGGCCGCCCCCGATCGTGTCGAGGAAGTGGAAGTAGGGGCTGTCCACCTCCTGGTCGGCGCCCTGGATCCCGCCCTCGGCCATCACCGTGTTGGCGTCGCCGTGGCGCAGTTTCGTGGCCAGGATCACCTTGCACCCGTTGTCCGAGGCCAGGAGCGCCGCCGAGGTGCCGCCCCCGCCGCCCCCGATCACCAGCACGTCGGTGGTGTAGGTGGGGAGCACCGAGAAGTCCACCTTCTCCGGCGGGATCCGGGGGTAGGCCTCGAGCACGTCCACGAACTCCTCGGGGTAGACGTCGCCCTTGTTGGGCCCCACCCGCACCTCGCGCCGGCCCTCCGGCTTGTAGTCGGGGTGGAACTTCCGGAGCACCTCCTCGCGCTCCTCCAGGGTCATGGCGGGGAAGTACTCGCCCCGGCGGGTGCGCTCGATGCGCTCGGCCCGGGTGGCCTCGACGCGCTTGATCAGTTCCTTCATTTCCGGCGTGTAACCCATGGCTTTTTCTCCGATCGACGGCTAGGCGGCTGGGCAGCTAGGCGGCTTGGCGGCTGGGGACCCCTGGTATTCCCACGGCACCGGCCGTCCCAACCTCTAGAGCGGCTCCAAAGCCGCGACAATTCCTCCAGCGGGCCGAAACTCGGCGGTTACCCCGTATGCGCTTCGGGCCTCACAGGGGCCGAAGAAGGATCACAGATACGTCTTGTCCTCGGGCTCCCAGCCCGTGGAATCCAGGGGCTCGATCTCCCGCTCCACGTAGCGCTTGCGTAGCTCCTCGTGGTCCATCTTCGCGAGTTCCGCGAGGATGGCGTCGTACTTGCCGGACTCGATCTCCTCGACCCGCCGCTTCAGGTGTTCGGCCCGGGGCAGCATGTACTTGCCATAGAGCCGGCGGCAGAGCTGGGCCACGTGGTAGTGGGCGATCTGGGCCGGGCACCGGGCCGAGCACAGGCCGCACTGGATGCAGTCGAAGGACACCCGGGCGGCCCGGGCGATGTCGCCCCGCATGGCCGCGTTGATGTACTCCATGACGTCGATGTCCATGGGGCAGGCCCGGGTGCAGGTGTTGCAGCCCACGCACTTCATGATCTCGGGGTAGAGCGCCGCCACCACCTCGCCGGTGGCCTGGAGCTCCTCGAGGTTGTACACGGCCTTGTTGGCCGGGAAGAACGGGATCTGCGCCAGGATCATGTTCTCCTGGATCACGGTCTGGCAGGCCAGCCCGAAATGGAGCTGGAAATCGCCCTGGATCCGCCACACCGTGGGGCAGGCCCCGCAGATACCGCCCCGGCACCCGCAGGCCCGGATGAACTGGTACCCGGCGTACTCGATGGCCTTCTGGATGGTCAGGGTTTCGGGCAGGAGGTACTTCTTGCCCATGATGTACACGGGCACGGTGCGGGCCCCCTCGGGCAGGATGGGCCGGTCGCCGCTCGCGATGATCTCGACCTTCTTCTGGGCTTGCGCGCTCATTGTCGGACTCCGTTTGGACGTTGGGACGCTAGGACGTTGGGACGTCTCCTAGCTTTCCAGCCTTCCCGCTTTCTAGCCTTCCAGCCTTATTCCCCCGCCCCCGACTCCTCCTGGAGTTCGTCCTCCCGGAACACCACCAGCGGGATCGGGTCGTCGAGGCTCCGGCCGGGCTCGTACTCGAGCATGGCCTGGACGTTTTGGGCCACGCTGCGAAACAGGGTCGCCACCGGCAGGCCCATGGGGCAGGCCGTGTCGCACAGGCCGCAGCCGATGCACGAGGTGGCCATGTGGTTGAGCCGCGTCAGGTGAAAGAGAAGGGTCTCGGCCGGCATCCGCTGGCCCCCCTTGCGCTCGGCCCACCGGGCGTAGAGCTCGCCCGGGTGGTCGAAGGTGGGGCTCTTGAAGATGCACTGCTTGCAGTAGCAGATGGGGCAGTTCTCCATGCAGTTGTAGCAGCGGATGCAGGTGGCGAAGGCCTCCTTGAGGCCCTCGATGCCCCGGGCCTCCGAGCGGAACCGCTCGAAGAGCTCGTCCCGGGCCTGGGTGCGGGTCCCCTTGAGCTCGGAGAGCACGCTCGCCCGGCCCGCCGGCGCCTCGGCCGGGAACGTGGCCAGGCCCGCCTCGGCGAGCCGGTCGGCCCAGTCGTCCTCAGCCTCCACCGCGATCGCGCCGTCGGCGGCGCCCCAGGCCAGGAGCCGCACCTGGCCCCAGGCCGCGTCGGGGTGCTCGCACACGGTGCAGGCCGTCCGAAACGCGAGCCCTTCGGGCGCGGCCGGCGCCCCGCCGGCCATGGCCGCCACGAGCCCGCGGGACACCTCGGCCGGGTCGAGGCCGGCGGCGGCAAACCCCGTGACCTCGAAGGTCCCGGGACAGTCCACCGTCACGAAGACCACCCGCTCGGGCTGGATCTGCTGGAGCTTGATGAGTTCCACGGCGGCCCGGGCCTCGCACGGCCGCAGAACCACGGCCACCCGCCGGCCCGGGTCGGTGAAGGTGAGGTTCGACACGGCCCGGGCGCCCTGGACCGGCATCACGGGCGACCAGGGGTTCGCGCCCTCGAGCCGTGCGGGGTCGGCGAAGAGCCCCAGGGCGGTCGTGCCCCCGGCCGAGCGCGCCGGCACGAGCACCTCGTCCACCAGATCGCGCTCCAGGAGCCCCTTCAGGAAGGCCTCGGCCGCGGCCAGGGGGTCGGATTGGGTAGGAAGAACGCCCGTTTTCATCGTCATCGTCCTGGAAATGCGGGGAGCCTACACGTCCCAGTGCCGTTTGAACTCGCAGGGGCCCATGGCCCGGATCGCCTCGGTCATCTCGGTGACCGTCTCGGCGAACTTCTTGCCCTCGCTCGCGCTGATCCACCGCAGCCACACACGGTCCTCGGGGATGCCGAGCTGGGCCAGGATGTTCCGGAGGATCGCCACCCGCCGCCGGGCCTTGTAGTTGCCGGACTGGTAGTGGCAGTCGCCCGGGTGGCAGCCCCCGATGAGCACGCCGTCGGCCCCGTCCATGAGGGCCTTGAGCACGTACACCACGTCCACCGCCCCCGAGCACATGAGGTGCACGATGCGCACGTTGGGGGGGTACTGCTGGCGGGTCGTGCCGGCCAGGTCCGCGCCGGTGTAGGTGCACCAGTGGCACAGGAAGGCCACGATCCTCGGTTCGAACGCGTTCGTGTCGGTTGCGGGTTCAGCCATTTGGGGTTCCTTTCGGCTGGGCGGTGGGGCGGCCGGGCCCCGCCTCATCCCAAGAGTTCGTCCAGGGCCATCAGCATCTGTTTCGGGCTCGAGCCGTGCTGCTGGGCGGCCTTGTTGGGGCAGGCCATGGTGCAGGCCCCGCAGGCCCGGCAGAGCACGGGGTCCACCCGGGCCACATTGTCCTCCCGGTCGAGGCTTCGGGCGCCGTAGGGGCAGATCTCGACGCACACGCCGCACCGGGAGCAGATCTTCTCCACCACGTAGGAGACGTTCTCGGGCACCGGCCTCGCGCCCCGGGCGAGCACCGCGGCGCACCGGCCCGCGGCCGCCCCGGCGTGCACCAGGGTCTCCTCGATGTGCTTGGGGCCGTGGCAGATGCCCGCGAGGTACACCCCCGGCCGGGTGGCGTCGGCCAGGGCCGCCTTGGGGTTCTTCTCCCGGAAGAACCCGTGGGCGTCCACCTCCACGCCGTAGAGGGCGGCGAGCCGCCGGTTCTCCTCGGCCTCGGGCTCCATGCCCACCGAGAGCACCACCCAGTCGGCGGTGTCGGTCCACTCCCGCCCCAGGGCCGGATCGTGGTAGCGCACCCGGGCCCCCTCTGCGGTGGGCTCCACGGCCGGGCGGCGGTCCAGGGTGTAGGGCACGAACACCACGCCCCGGTCCCGGGCCTCCCGGTAGAACGCCTCGTAGGTGCCGTAGGCCCGCAGGTCCCGGTAGAGCACCGTGACCTCGGCGTCGGGGGCGGCGTCCAGGAGCCGGAGGCTGTTCTTGAGGGCGTGGGTGCAGCAGACCCGGGAGCACCAGGGCCGGCACCCCTCAGCCTCCTCCCGGCTCTCCACGCACTGGATCATGACGACCCGGCCGCCCCGGACCTGCCCCTCGGCCAGGAGCCGCTCGAACTCCTTCTGGGTCACGACCCGCGGGCTCTCGCCGTACCCGTAGGACCGGGGCTTGGCCTCCCGGCCGCCCGTGGCGAGCACCACCGCGCCGTGGAGCACCTCGACCTCGCCCTCGGGGGTTTCAAGCGCCGTGCGAAACGCCCCGAGCCGGCCCGAGGCCCCCCGGACCCGGGTGGACCGGTAGAGGCGCACGCCCGGATGGTCCTCGACCCGCCGGAGGAGATCGTCCCGCAGGGCGCGGGGGTCGGCGCCCCGCAGGGTGAACCGGCCCGTGGTGAGGTTTCCGCCCGGGTCGGCGTCGCGCTCCACCAGGTGGACCGCGAGCCCCAGGTCGGCGAGCCGCAGGGCCGCCTCCATGCCGGCGGCGCCGGCGCCCACCACGAGCACGGTGCGCTCGAGGCTCTGGGCCCCCAGCGCCGGGAACCCGGCGTACCAGGCCTCCCGCACGGCGGCCCGCAGGGTGTCGGCCGCGGCCGCGGTGCCCCCCGAGGTCTCGAGGCAGGCTTCCCGGAGGTTCGCCACCGTGACGAGCCCCGGATGGAACCCGCTTCGCCGCAGCACCCCCTTCACCAACTGCTCCACGATCCGGTGGGAACACGCCCCGAGCACGAGCCGGTTGGCCTCGGCCGCCGCGAACCGGTTTCGCACCTCCTCGAGCCCGGCGCGGGAGCAGGCGTGGGCCACCCGCTCCACCGCCGCCACGCCCGGAAGCCCCCGGACCACCCCTTCCAGGGCCTCGAAATCCGCGCGGCCCGTGTTGAACCCCTCGCACTCGCAGAGCACCACGGCCACCCGGGGCTCCTCGCCGCGGAAATCGGCCGGCGCCGGGAGCTCGGGCACCCCCACGTCGGCGCGGGCGGCCAGGTGCCGACCGGCCAGGGCCGCGGCCCGGGCACCGTCGAGCACCGACTCCGGGATGTCGCGAGGCTCCCGAAACGCCCCGGCCACGTACACCCCGGGAACCGGCGTCGAGCACGGGTCGAACTCGGGACCGCCGGCGAACCCGGCCTCCCCGGGCTCCACCCCGAACTTGAGCGCCAGCGTCCGGGCCGAGGGGCTCGCGCAGAACCCCGACGCCAGGACCACCAGGTCGTGGCGCACCTCCTCGAACCCGGCGCCCTCGGCCGCCACCTGGAGGAGGAGATCGCGGCTCCCCGGCACCTCGCGAACCACCGAGGGCATGGCCCGCACGAACCGGATGCCCGCCGCCTCGGCCTCCCGGATGTAGCGCTCGTAGTCCTTGCCGAAGGTGCGCAGATCCATGTAGTACACGGTGACCTGGGCGTCGGGCAGCCGCTCCTTGGCGAACCGGGCCTGCTTGAGGGCGAACATGCAGCACACCGAGGAGCAGTGGCCCTGCCCGGCCTCCGCGTCGCGGCTCCCCACGCACTGCACGAACGCGAGGCTCCGGGGTTGCCGGCCGTCGGAGGGCCGCACGGGCCGGCCCGACGACGGGCCGCCGGCCGCGAGCATCCGCTCGAACCGGACCGCGGAGAGCACGTTGGGGTACCGGCCGTACCCGAACTCCTCCTTGCGGCTCGCCGGGAAGACCTCGGCGCCGGGGGCCAGGACGACCGCCCCGGCCTCCACCTCGACCTCCCGGGGCGGGGCGTCGAGGTCGATGGCCCCCGGATCACAGGCCTCCACGCATTTGCCGCACCGGGTGCAGGCGTCGGGGTCCACCACGTACGCCTTGCCCACGGCCTTGGGGTAGTAGCGGAAGATGGCCTTCCGGGTCTCGAGCCCGTCCCCGAACTCCCGGGGAACGGTGACCGGGCACACCTCCTCGCAGGCCCCGCAGTCGGTGCACTTCTCCGGGTCCACGCAGGTGGACCGCTGGACGAGCTTCACCCGGAACCGCCCGTCGGCGCCGCGCTCCGCCTCGTCCACCGAGGCGAAGGCCACCACGTCCACGTTGGGGTGGAGCTCGCACTGCACGAAGGGGCAGTAGGTGGGCGTGTCGCAGGCCATGAAGCACACGCCGCAGGACTGGGTCGGGAACTGGTTGTCGAGCAGGGGGAAGAACCCGCCCAGCGCCGGCCGTTCCTCGACCAGGACGACCCGGCGGCCCTGCTCGGCCAGCACCAGAGCCGCCTGCATGCCCGCAAGCCCCCCGCCCACCACCAACGCGGTGTCGGGGCCCTGCCCGCTCGGTTTGCCCACGGCTTCGCTCATCCGTTCATCCCCGTGGAGGCTCTCGCGGCGCCCGGCAGGCACGCCACGGATGCTCAGGGTTTGGTCTGCATCGCCAACGTCGCGTGAGCCCTGTCACGCCACGGCTCGCTCCACTTCAACGGCCTTGTCTCACGCCACGCCCGCCAAGATCGCCACGAATTCCCGATTCGGGTTTCCGTTGCGTGCGTCGCGAGCGTGGCGTGAGCCCAGAAGTCCACGCCGCTGCCCGGACCACTTCCACGGCTTGTCTCACGCAACGACCGCCAAGATCGCCACGAGTTCCCAATCCAGCTTTCCGTTGCGCGCGTTGCGGGCGTAGCGTGAGCCCCAAAAGTTCACGCCGCCGCCTGGACCACTTCAACGGCCTTGTCTCTCGCCACGACCGCCAAGATCGCCACGAATTCCGGATCCGGGTTTCCGTTGCGCGCGTTGCGGGCGTGGCGTGAGCCTAGAAGTCCACGCCGCTGCCCGGACCACTTCAACGGCCTGTCTCACGCAACGACCGCCAAGACCGCCACGAATTTCCGATCCAGCTTTCCGTGGCGTTCGTTGCGAGCGTGGCGTGAGCCCCTACCCCCCGGTCACCGAAAGAGCGGCGAGGGGTCCACCAGGTGCTTCTTCCACCACTTCTCCCGGCCCGGCACCCCGAGGGCCGCGCCCAGGAGCTCGGTGACGTAGACGATGGGCATCCCCTGGCCGCCCTGGCGCATGTCCAGGTTCGCCTGGCACAGCCCGCAGGACACCACGATCGCCTGGGCCCCGGCCTCCCGGGCCCGGGCCACGAGCCGGGAGCACAGGGCCTGGGCCCGGTCGGGATGGGTGATGCCCAGGTCCGCCCCGCAGCAGTCCACCTTGTACGACCAGTCGAGCGCCGTGGCGCCCACGGCCTCGCAGGCCCGCTCCAGGGTCGTGGGGTTCTCCCACGACGGCCGGCCGGTGATCCGGGGGGGCCGCACGAGCTGGCACCCGTAGTACGCCACCACCTTGAGGCCATGGAGCGGCCGGGTCACCCGGGACCGGATAGCCTCGATCACGCCGGGTTGTTCGAGCCAGTCCACCAGGCTCAGCACCCGCACCCCCTTGGCCCACCGGAACCCCAGGGCCTGCTCGATCCGCCGGGCGTCCGGGTCGCCGGTTTCCAGGGCGTGCCGGGCCTTCTGGGTGTTGTTGTAGCAGCCGGCGCAGGGCACGAGCACGTCCCGGCCCAGCCGCTGGGCGATGGCCAGGTTCCGGGCCGGAAGCCCCAGGCCCACGGTGTGGTCCACGTTGTGGGCCGACGCCCCGCCGCAGCAGTTCCAGTCGGGGAGCTCCCGCAGCGCCCAGCCCAGGGCGCGAAACACCCCCTCGGTGGACTCGTTGAACTCCCACGCCGTGGAGTGGGCGGTACACCCGGGGAAGTAGCTGAGTTCCCCGCGACCGCCGCCGGAAGCCTCCCTCGCCCTTTGCTCTTCTGCCACGGCCATCCTCTTTGGAACCTCCGCGGTTGTGTCGAACGGCTGGTCTCTCGCAACGCCCGCCAAGACCGCCACGAGTTCTCAATCCGGGTTTCCGTTGCGTTCGTAGCGAGCGTGGCGTGAGCCCAGAAGTCCACGCCGCCGCCTGGACCACCTCAACGGCTTGTCTCGCGCCACGACCGCCAAGACCTCAACGAATTCCCAATCCAGCTTTCCGTTGCGCGCGTTGCGAGCGTGGCGTGAGCCCACAAGTTCATGCCGCCCAGCTGCCTAGCTGCCTAGCTGCCTAGCTGCCCAGCCGCCCAGCCGCCTAGCCGCCCTGCCTCCCCGCCTGAAAGATCTTCTCGATCTCCGCCTTCCCCCTGACCCCCTTGGGCAGCACCGGGATCTTGCCCTTGGCGAAGAGCTGGAGCCCCACGGCAAGGTCGGTGAAGAAGTCGCGGGTTTTGAGCTTGTAGGCCGCCAGCATGGTGGCCTCGTGGACCCGGCCGAACCGCCGGGCGCTCCCGAGGAACGCCTCGTGGAACGCGAGCACCGCGGGCTCGGGGATCCGGCGGCCCTCCTGGCGGGCCAGGGACCGCAGCGCGTCGAACACCGGCCCCAGGTAGATGCCGTTGGGGCACCGGGCCCCGCAGGTGTCGCAGGTCACGCACATCCAGATGGCCCGGGAGCCCAGCAACTCGTCCCGCAGGCCCCGCTGGATCATCCGGACCACGGCATGGTTCGGCCATTCGTACCATGTCACCGTGGGGCAGCCGGCCGTGCACTTCTTGCACTGGTAGCACCGGCTCAGGTTCTGCCCGCTTCGCTCCTGGATCTCTCGGGCGAATGGATGCATGGGGCTCCCTTCGGTCGCCGCGTGGCGGCGGGAAAGCGGGAAAGCTGGAAAGCTGGAAGGCTAGAAAGCTAGAACGCTTCAGCCACCTACGGCTTCTCGCCGCTTTCTAACTTTTCCGATTTGCCCACCGCTTCGTAAAACCGCCACAGCCTCTGGCCCACCTGCTGACACGCGGCCTGGAGTTCGTTGTATTTCCCTACGGACAGATACCCCATCCGACGCGAGAAGTGCAGAAGGTATTTGGTTTCCGCCAGGGATCCCAACGCGATGCTCAAGAACCGGGTCAGTTCCCTGTCTCCACGGCGGGCATATCCCTCCACGATGTTCGTCGGAACCGACAGGGCCGCGCGCCGAAGCTGAGCCACGAGCCCAAACCGCTCCTCCCTAGGGAACTCCCGGGTCGCCTGGTAAATCTCGGCCGCGAGATCATCCGCCAGTTGCCAAACCTCGAGCCTCCGCCATCGTTCCCCGATCACCGCCATCCCCCGGAGCCTTCCAGCCTTCCAGCCTTCCGGCCTTCTAGCTTTCCAGCCTGCCCTCCGTAAACACCTCGATCTCCCCGATCACCTGCTCGGGGGTGTCGTTCTTGAGCCGGCAGGCTTTGTTGGGGCACACGGCCACGCAGGCCCCGCAGCCCTGGCACAGGGCCTCGTTGACCCGGCTGTACCCCAGGGCTCGGTCCATCTCCCGGGCGTCGTAGGGGCAGATGGGCACGCACAACCCGCAGGCCGAGCACCGGTCGGGGTCCACGGTGGCCACCAGGGGATCCTGGCTCAGTTCCTCGGCCGCGAAGAGCGTCTGGATCTTGGAGGCCGTGGCCATGGCCTGGGCCACAGAGTCGGTGATGTCCTTGGGGTACTGGCCGGCGCCAGCCAGGTACACGCCCCGGGTGGAGCTCTCCACCGGCCTGAGCTTGATGTGGCTCTCCTGGAAGAACCCGTTCTGGTCCACGCTGGCCCGGAAGAGCCCCGAAACCTCCTCGAACCCCTGGGCCGGCACCACCGCCTGGGCCAGCACCACGAGATCGGCGTCGAGCTCGATCTTCTCGCCGGTGAGGGTGTCGGCGGTCCAGAGGCGAAGGCGGCCGTTCTCGGCCCACACCTTGCTCACCCGGCCCCGCACGTACACGAGCCCCGACTCCTCGATGTTGCGCTGGCAGTACTCCTCGGTGAGCTTGCAGTCGGTACGGATGTCCATGAACGACACCACGGCCCGGCCGTCGGGGGTGAGCTCCCGAAAGAGCCTCGCCTGCTTGTTGGTGTACAGGCAGCACACCCGCGAGCAGTAGGGCTTGTGGTTTTCCGGGTCGCGGCTCCCCGAGCACTGGATGAACACCACGTCCCGCACCGGCCGGCCGTCGGAGGGCCGCCGCACCGGCGCCCCGGCCTCGGCCGCCTCCCGGAGGAGCTCCTCGAACCGCAGGGCGTCGATGACGTCGGGGATCTCGCCGGCCCCGTACTCGGCCATGCGCTCCACCGGGTAGAGCCGGTACCCGGTGGCCACCACGATGGCCCCGACCCGCTCCTGGACCGGGGTGCCGTCGAGGGGCGAGATCTCCACCTCGAAGTTCCCCACGTACCCGGTGACCGCCGTGACCCGGCTCGAGGTGTGGAGCCGGATGTTCGGGTGGCTCCGGAGCCGCTCGACCCGGGGGCCCAGGATGTCCCGGGCGTCCTCGTGATGGGGGAAGGTCTTGAAGAGCCGCCGCACGTTGCCGCCCGGCTCGGCCTCCCGCTCCACCACCAGGGTCTCGATCCCGGCGTCCGCGAGCTCCAGTGCCGCCGCGATGCCGGCGATGCCGGCGCCCACCACCAGGGCCCGTTTGGTGAGCGGCACCCGGATGGCCTCGAGCGCAGCGTTGCGCCGCACCTTCTGGATGGTGGCCTGGATGATGTTGAAGGCCTTCCGGGTGGCGGCGTCCTTGTCGTTCTGGTGCACCCAGGAGCACTGCTCCCGGATGTTGGCGATCTCCACGAGGTACGGGTTCAGGCCCACGGCCGCGGCCGCCCGGCGGAACGTGGTCTCGTGCATCCGGGGCGAGCAGGAGGCCACCACCACCCGGTCGAGCCGGTGCTCGCGGATGCCGGTCTTGACCCGGTCCTGACCCGGGTCCGAGCACATGTACATGTAGTTCTCGGCGTGGACCACGTCGGGCAGTTGCCGCAGCTCCTCCACGAGCCGGTTCACGTCGACCGTGCCGGCGATGTTGGACCCACACCAGCAGATGAACACCCCGATCCGGGCCATTCCCACCTCTGTCCGTTAGGACGTTAGGACATTGGGACGTTAGGACGTCCAGCCGCCTAGCCGCCCAGCCGTTTCAAAAACCCCTGCACCCGGCTCGCCGCGGCCGAGGCGTGGGCCACGGTGTCGGCGATGTCGCGCGGCCCCTGGGCGCACCCGGCCACGAACACCCCCTCACGAACCGTGTCGGTGGAGCCCACCTTGTAGTGGGTCTCCCGGAAAAACCCGTTCTCGTCCACCTCGATCCCCAGCACCCGGGCGAGTTCGGCCTGCTCGGGGTTGGGCACCAGGGCCTGGGCCAGCACCACCATGTCGGCCCGCACCTCGAGGGCCTGGCCCGACAGGGTGTCGGCGCCCCACACCACCACCTGGTCGCCGTCCCGGAAGATCCGGCTCACCCGGCCCCGCACATACACGAGGCCCTCCTCCTCGGTGGACTGCTGGAGGAACTCCTCGTAGCCCTTCCCGGTGCACCGCAGATCCATGTAGAAGAGCGTCGCGCGCCCGTCGTGGACCTTGTGGCGGTACAGCCGGGCGTGCTTGGCCGAGTACATGCAGCAGATCCGGGAGCAGTAGGGCTTGTGGTTCTCGGGATCCCGGCTCCCCGAGCACTGGATGAACACCACGTGCTTGGGCTCCCGGCCGTCCGAGGGCCGGAGCACCTTGCCCGCCGTGGGCCCCGAGGCCGAAAGCAGCCGCTCCATCGCCAGGGCGTCGATCACGTCCGGTACCTGGCCGGCGCCGTACTCGGTCATGGCCGCGATGGGGTAGAGATCGAACCCGGTGGCCACCACCACCGCGCCCACCTCCTCCTCCACGAACGACTCGGTCTGCTCGTAGTCCACGGCCCCCACCGGGCAGATCTTGGCGCAGACCCCGCACTTGCCCTGGGTCAGGTACCGGCAGTTTTCGGCGTCGATCACGGGCTTGTTGGGCACGGCCTGGGGCGAGAGGGTGTAGATGGCCTTCTTGATGCCCACGCCCCGCTCGAAGGGGTTCGTGGGCACCTTCGAGGGGCATTTCTCCTGGCAGGCCCCGCAGCCGGTGCACTTCTCCCAGTCCACGTAGGCCGGTTTGTGGCGGATCCGCACCCGGAACGCCCCCGGCTCGCCCTCGAACCCCACCACCTCGGAGTACATGTGGAGCCGG
Organism: Deferrisoma palaeochoriense; assembly: GCF_054656955.1. Classification (NCBI taxonomy): domain Bacteria; kingdom Pseudomonadati; phylum Thermodesulfobacteriota; class Deferrisomatia; order Deferrisomatales; family Deferrisomataceae; genus Deferrisoma; species Deferrisoma palaeochoriense. The sequence continues at coordinate 44,040 of NZ_BAAHXI010000014.1, read as the reverse complement.
ATGTTGGGGTGCTGGCCGGTCTCCACCGTGCGGGGCGTCAGGGTGCACTGGGCGCAGTCGAGGGTCGGAAACGTTTCGGAGAGCTGGAGCATCCGGCCCCCCACGCTCGGAAGCCGGTCCACGAGCACCACCTCGTGGCCCGCGTCCGCGAGGTCGATGGCCGCGGTGATGCCCGCGATGCCCCCTCCGATCACCAGTACCCGTTGATTCGCCATATCAGGTCCCGTAAACGGCTGGGAAGCCAGGAAGCTGGGAGGCTCGGAAGCTCGTTGCCTGGATTGACCGCCCGTCAACGCCCGTTTCCGGCCGCCTCCCGGTAGGAAACCCGGCAACGCCCACCCCGCCGGCTTCCCAGCCTCCCAGCCTCCCAGCCTCCTAGCTTTCCAGCCTCCCAGCCTTCTAGCCTTCCAGCCTCTCCAACACCGGCAGGGGATCCACGGCGTGCCGTTCCTCGGCCAGGAGCTCCAGCCCCTCGCCCAGGGCCAGGGCCAGGAGCTCCGTGAAGTAGAGCACCGGGAGGCCCCGGAACGATTTGTCGGCCTTGGCCATCTCGCCCTGCCGGTCGTCCAGGTTGAACTGGCACAGGGGGCACGCCGTCACCACGAGGTCGGCCCCCCGACCCTTGGCCGAAGCCAGGATCTCCCGGGAGCACCGGGTGGCCATGGCGTCGGAGTGGACCACCTGGAACGCCCCGCAGCACTCGCTCTTCATGGGGTAGTCCACGGGCTCGGCGCCCAGCGCCGCGATCAGGTCCTCGAAGATCCGGGGCCGGTCGGGGTCATCCATCTGCATCTCGACCTTGGGCCGAAGGAGGAGGCACCCGTAGAAGGGCGCCACCCGGAGCCCCTCGAGCCGGCGCGAGACCTTCTCGGCCAGGGCGTCGAACCCGATCTCGTCCCGGAGCACCTCCAGGTAATGGAGCACGGAGAGGTCGCCCGCGTACTCCTCCTCGATGAAGTCGGTGACCTTCTTTCGCCGCTCGGGGTTCGTCTGCATCACGTGGTTCGTGCGCTTGAGCACGTTGTGGCATACCGCGCACAGGGTCACCAGCTTCTCCGAAGCCTTCCGGGCCCGGGCCAGCACCCGGGTCGGCGACGCCAGAGCCATGTCGTAGTCCTCGGCCAGCGGGAACGTGGCGCCGCAACAGGTCCAGTAGGGCATCTCCTCCAAGGTGAACCCGAGGCGTTCTCCCGCCCGTTTCGCGGCTTCGTCGAACGACTTGGCCTTGGTATACAGGGTGCAGCCGGGAAAATACGTGAGATTCATCGCAAGCTCCGGTCAGCTCAGGGGCACGAACTTGCGGGCCGCGCTGATGAGCAGGATCTGGGGCACCCGCTGGAGGTACTCGGGCGGGAGCTTCTGGAGCTGGATCTCGCTCTTGCCCTTGCGGATCTGGAGCATCCGCACGGCTTCCATGATCCGGGCCAGATCCACCCCCTTGGGGCACACGGCCCGGCACTGGAGGCACGAGGCGCAGATCCACGGGGTGTTGGCCTCAAGCACCTTCTCCTCGAGCCCCAACTGGAGGTACCGGATCACCTGGTTCGGCAGCATGTCCATCTCGGGGGTGGCCGGGCAGGCGGCCGAGCACTTGCCGCACTGGTAGCAGCGGTACACGCTCTGGGCGGCCACCTCCTCGATCTTCCGGATCCGGTCGTTCCTGATCTTTTCGGTTTCGATCCGAACGCGCATGGTTTGGTCTCCCGGCCGAGCCTCCGCCGCTGGCAGGCTCCGTACGATAACTTCGGTCCACGGCCGCCGGTCTCGCGGTCTCCGGTCCCTTGGCCCGAGCCGCGACAGCCCTTCTTTCCCGGCACCCGGCCCCCCCCTCACCCCGACCCTCTCCCCCCGCGGGGGAGAGGGCATTCCGTGGGGGTGCCGCGGGGCGGCACCGAGTCCCCCTCCCCGGGAGGGAGGGGGACAGGGGGAGGGGGCTTTCCCGGCTGCCTTTCCAGCCTTCCAGCCTTCCAGCCTCCTAGCCTTCCAGCCTCCCAGCTTTCTAGCTTCCTAGCCGTCCTTCGCGTACCGCTTGCGGCCTTCTTCGTAGAGGTCTCCGCCGTGGGCGTCGTTCACCACGACCACGGGGAAGTCCTCCACCTCGAGCTTCCGGATCGCCTCGGGCCCCAGGTCCTCGTAGGCCACGATCTCGGCCGAGCGGATCCGCTTGGAGATCAGCGCGGCCGCCCCGCCCACGGCGCCGAAATAGACGGCCTTGTGCTTCTTGAGGGCTTCCTTCACCTCGGCCGAGCGCTTGCCCTTGCCGATCATGCCCTTGAGCCCGTGGGCCACGAGCACAGGGCTGTACGGGTCCATGCGGTACGACGTGGTAGGGCCGGCCGAGCCGATGGGGCGGCCCGGGGGGGCCGGGGTGGGCCCGACGAAATAGATGATCTGCCCCCGGGGATCGAAGGGCAGGGGCTCGCCCTTCTCGATCAACGCCACGAGCCGGGCGTGGGCCGCGTCGCGGGCGGTGTACACCGTGCCCGTGAGGAGCACCCGGTCGCCGGCCCGGAGCCGTTCCACGTCGGCGTCGGTGAGGGGCGGGGTCAGTCGGATCGGTTCGCTCATGGCCCGGCCCTCCCTTAAATCTCGGCCTCTTTGTGGCGGGCGGAGTGGCACTGGATGTTCACCGCCACGGGCAGGCTCGCGATGTGACAGGGGTGGGCCTCGATGTGGACGGCCAGGCTCGTGGTGGTGCCCCCGAGGCCGGCGGGCCCGATGCCCAGGGCGTTGATCCGCCCCAGGAGCTCCCGCTCCAGGTCGGCGTAGAACGGGTCGGGGTTCGGCTCGCCCACGGGCCTGAGGAGCGCCCGCTTCGCCAGGAGCGCCGCCACCTCGAAGGTGCCGCCGATCCCCACCCCCACGATGGTGGGGGGGCAGGGGTTCGGGCCGGCCTCCCGCACCCGCTCCACCACGAACCGCTTCACCCCCTCGACCCCGTCGGCGGGTTTGAGCATGGCGATGCCGCTCATGTTCTCGCTGCCGCCGCCCTTGGGCGCAAACGTGATCCGCACCCGGTCGCCGGGCACGATCCGCACGTGCACGACGGCCGGTGTGTTGTCGCCCGTGTTCTTGCGGCGCAGGGGGTCGGCCACGATGGATTTTCGCAGATACCCCTCCTCGTAGCCCCGTCGGACCCCCTCGTTTACGGCCTCGTAGAGGTCGCCCCCCACGAGGTGGACGTCCTGCCCCAGTTCCACGAACACCACGGCGAACCCCGTGTCCTGGCACAGGGGGAGCCCCTCGTCCCGGGCGATCCGGGCGTTCTCCAGGAGTTGCTCCAGAACGTCGCGGCCCGTGGGGCTCTCCTCCGCGTCCCGGAACCGCTCGAAGGCCCGGACCACGTCGTCGCCCAACCGGGTGTTGGCCTCCACGCACAGGCGCCGCACGGTCTCGGTGATCGCTTGCACGGGGACGTCGCGCATTCTCAGCCCTTCTCCCGCCGGCACGGCTCGCTTCTCGGTTCGTGAACCCGTGGCATCCTAACAGCGGTTCAGCTTAAAGAAAAGTTGGAAGTTCTTAACGTCGGCTTAAGTATATCTTACGAACCGCACAGATCTCGCAGGATCGAAAGCAGGAAATCCGTCAGCGGGCGAGCCGGGTGGCGGCGCCGCTCGTACACCCCCACCCGGCGGACCAACTGGGGGCTCCCGAAGGGCAGAATCCGGAACCGCCGGCCCACCGAGACCAGCCGCGTCCGGTTCAGGGGGATCACGGCGACGCCAAGGCCCTGCTCGACGAGGCTCAGCACCGCCTCCAGGCTGTCGAGCTCGATCACGTCCCGGGGCCGGATGCCCCGGGCCATGAGCTGCCCTTCCACCATGGCCCCGGTCCAGGCGGTCTTGTCGAACCGGACGAAGGGGAGCCCCCGGAACCATTCGGCGTCGTCGTCGCCCTCCATGTGGGGGGGAGCCACCACGTAAAACGGCTCTTCGTCGTAGCCCCTCCATTCGCAGTGGGCCGGCGGGGCGTAGGGGGGCTCGCTGATCAGGGCCGCCTCCAGGTCCCCCTCCTCCACCCGGGGCGCCAGGGCATCCGAGATCCCGGAATGGACCCGGATCTGGAGTTGGGAGTACTCCCCCTTGAGCGCGGCCAGGGCCCGGGGCACCGGCCCGGTGAGGGCCGAGGGAATCACCCCCAGGACCAGGGCCCCCGGAAGGCTTCCCTCGGGGTTGAGCTGGGCCTTGAGGCCGTCGTAGAGGGCCAGGATCTCCTCGGCCCGCTCCAGGGCCAGCCGCCCGGCGGCGTTGAGCCGCGGCCGGCCGCCGGAGCGGTCGAAGAGTTCCACCCCGAGTTCCTCCTCCAGGGCCTTCATCTGGAGGCTCACCGCGGCCTGGCTGAGCCCCACCTGCTCGGCGGCGGCCGCAAAGCTGCCCTTTCGCGCGATGGCGACCAGGGTCCGAAGGGCCCGAAGGGACATGGCCGAACGCTCGGCGCCCCGGTCCGAAACTCCGGACCGGGGCGCCCTTTGGGGACCTAGAGGGGCAGCTTCTCGACCAACCCCTTTACGGCCGCCGCCGAGCGGTCCAGGGCGGCCTTCTCGTCGGGGGTCAGGTCGATCTCGAAGATCTTCTCCACGCCCTTTTCCCCGAGGAGCACCGGAACCCCCAGGTAGATGCCCTGGTACCCGTATTCGCCCTCGAGGTACGCGGCGCAGGGGAGCACCCGCTTCTGGTCCTTGAGAATCGCCTCGGCCATCTGCACCGCCGAGGCCGAGGGGGCGAAAAACGCGCTCCCCGTCTTCAGGTACCCCACGATCTCGGCCCCGCCGTTCCGGGTGCGCTCGATCAGCGCCTCGATCCGCTCGGGGGGCAGGAGCGACTGGAGCGGGATGCCGCCCACGCTGCAGTACCGGGCCAGGGGCACCATGGAGTCGCCGTGGCCGCCCAGCACGAAGGCCTGCACGTCCTCCACGCTCACGCCGAGCTCCAGGCTCACAAAGGTGCGGAACCGGGCCGTGTCGAGGATGCCGGCCATCCCCACCACCCGCTCCTTGGGGAACCCGCTCACCTTGAGCGCCGTGTAGGCCATGGCGTCCAGCGGGTTCGACACCACGATGATCACCGCGTTGGGCGACCGGGGGGCCACCTGTTCGGTGACGCTCTTGACGATCTCGAAGTTCTTGAGGAGAAGGTCGTCGCGGCTCATGCCCGGCTTGCGGGGGAGCCCGGCGGTGATGATGACCACGTCGGAGCCGGCGGTTTCGTCGTAGCCGTTCGTGCCCACGACGTTCACGTTGAACCCCTCGACCGGGCTGGCCTCAAGAAGATCCAGGGCCTTGCCCTGGGGCACCCCCTCCACGATGTCGACGAGCACCACGTCGCCGAGCTCCTTCGCGGCCGCCCAGTGGGCCGCGGTGGCCCCCACGAATCCTGCCCCCACCACCGTGATCTTGTTGCGCGCCATGGTCTTCCTCCCTTTCGTGTTGGACGTGGAAAAGAGGTCCACCCCCGCAGGGTGCGGCATCCTAGCACCCGCCCCCGACTTCAGCAACGCTAAAAAACTTGAGTCTCGCTAAAACCGGCCCCCGCGCCGGCAAGTCCGGCTTGACCGGGGCCCCGGCGCGCCCCATTGTGTACCGCGGTGTGCCATCCAACCGGAACACGGAGGGAATGGGCCATGCGTAGATTCGTGATCGGCATCACCGGTGCAAGCGGGGTGATCTACGGCGTTCGGCTCCTCCAAGTGTTGCGGGAGATGCCCGACGTCCAGACCCACCTCATCCTTTCCCGCGCGGCCCGGGAGACCCTGGTGCTCGAAACGGAGTGGGCCCCGGAGGCCGTGGAGGCCCTGGCCGACCGGGCCTACGACCCCGACGACCTGGCCGCTCCCATCGCCAGCGGGTCGGTGCCCACCGCCGGCATGGCGATCGTGCCGTGTTCCATGAAGACCCTGTCGGCCGTTGCCCACTCGTTCGCCCACAACCTGATCGCCCGGGCGGCCGACGTGACCCTCAAGGAGAAGCGGCCCCTGGTGCTCGTGCCGAGGGAGACGCCGCTCCACAAGGGGCATCTGGAGCTCCTGGCGAAGGCGGCGGATCTCGGCGCCGCGATCGTGCCCCCCATGGTGGCCTTCTACCACCGGCCCACCACGATCGAGGAGATCGTCGACCACACCGTGGGAAAAGTGTTAGAACAGCTGGACGTCGAGCACCAACTCTACCGCCGCTGGCAGGAGACCTGACCCCAAGGAGACCGCCTTGCCCAAGCCCTGGCCCCTCGTGGAGAAGACCCTGGAAGGGGACTTTCGCATCTTTCGCCTGGTGCGGGAGCGGGCCCGCAGCCCCCGCACCGGGGCGCTTCACGACTTTTTCGTTCTGGAGACCGGGGACTGGGTGAACGTGATCCCGCTCACCCCCGAGGGGCAGGTGGTGCTGGTGCGCCAGTACCGCCACGGGGTCAAGCGGGTCACGGTGGAGATTCCCGGGGGGCTCGTGGACGACGGGGAGGCCCCGGCCGCGGCCGCGGCGCGGGAACTCGAGGAGGAAACCGGGTACCGGGCCGGCACCGTGGTCCACCTGGGCTCGGTGGACGCCCAACCGGCCCTCCAGAACAACCGGTGCCACACCTACCTGGCCTTGGGCTGCGTGCGGGTGGGAGACCCGGCCCCCGACGCCGGCGAGGACCTCCGGGTGGCGCTCGCGTCCGTGGACGACGTGCCCCGGATGATCGCCGCGGGGGAGATCACCCACGCCCACGTGCTGGCGGCGTTTTACTGGTACGAGCTCTGGCGCCGAGGGGAAGGAGCGGCCCGTCCGTGACGGTGGGCCTGTACTGGCACTCCCGCACGGGCACGACCCGACGCGCCGTGGAGATGCTGCGCGGGATCCTCGAGGACCGGGGGGCCGAGGTGCGCCCCGGGGAGATCCGGCCCCGCTGGGACCTGCCCTACCCCCTGTGGCTCGCGCTGTCGTTCGTGCCCGGGAGCCGGTTTCCCGTGCGGCCCGCGGGCCCGGCGCCCACCGAGGTTTCCCGCGCGGTGGTCGCGTTCCCCAAATGGACGTTCTCCCACCCACCGGTGAACGCGTTTCTCGCCCGGGTCGCGAAGACCCTCCCCCCCACCGGGCTCCTGGTGACCTGCGGCGGGTGGGATCAGGAGCGCTACCTCGAAGGCTACCGGCGGCGGCTCGAACGCCTCGGCGTGGAGGTGCGCTCGACCCTGGCGATCAAAAAGAAACACCTCGGGGCCCCCGCCACCCGGGAGGCCCTGGCCCGTTTCGCCGACGCCCTGCTCGCCGGCCCCGCCGCCTAGCCTACCCCCCGACCGCCTTCACTTCCCCACCCACAGGGGCAGGCTGAGCTCCCTCGCCTCGCCCCCGTTCGACGGGAAGTACCGGATCACGGCCCGGTAGCTGCCCGGGGGAAGGGGCTGGCCCAGGGTGTCGCGGACCTCCCAGACGAAGTTTCGGGATTCTCCCGGCTCCAGATGCACCATGGACTGGGCCACCATCTGGGGCCGGAACACCACCCGGCCGGTGTCGTCGCGGACCTCGATGGGGTAGGGATTGGGCAGGTCGATCGGGACCTGGGCCTCGATCTGGAACGTGACCCGGCGTCGGGCGTCCGGAGGGCAGTCGAGGCACGACCACCGGGCGAACCCGTCCGCGCCTTCCGCCGGATCGGACATCCCGTTTTCCTTGGGCAGGCTCCCCACCCGCCGCGCCACCCCGTCTTTCGCCGCCAACACGGCGTCGAGGGCCCCGGGATCGACCGTACCGGCGGCTCCCTCCCGCTCCAGGGCGGCCCATACCTCCCCTCGGGACGGGGTCCCCAACCCGTAGACGTCCGGGTGGGCCTCGGCCCACACCTCCCCGTCGGGGGTCACGGCGACCTTCACCGGCAGGTACACGATGTCCACCCGCAACCCCTGGGTCGCCCGCCCATACAGGTCGTCGATGTCCCCGTCCCGGGCCCGGATGCACCCGTGGCTCAGGAACTGCCCCACCGAAGTCCCGAACGGCGTGCCGTGGATGCCGTATCCCCAGAGGGAGAGCTGGATCCAGTACCGGCCGAGGGGGTTGTCCGGTCCGGGCGGCACCCGCTGGCGTACCAGAAGGCCCTCCCGCCGCATCTCCTCCTGGATCGACGGCGGCACGTCCCAGGTCGGGTCCTCCTCCCGGAACAGGATCGTAAACGATCCGAGGGGCGTCGGCCGGGCGGGCCGGCCCAGGCCCACGGGGTACCGGGCCGTCACCTGCTTCCCCTCGAACACGTAGAGCGTGGCCTCGGGCACGTTGATGACCCAGCCGTCGTCCAGCACGGCCGGCACCACCCGCCTCGTGTCCACGGCGAGGCGCTGGCCCGGGTAGATCCGGTCGGCCCGCTCGATGCCGTTCTCTGCGGCCAGGGTCTTCCAGGGCACCCCCACGCTCGAGGCGATCCCGATCAGGGTATCCCCCGGCTTCACCTCCACGGACCGGAGCTCCCCCACCACCTGCCGGAACACCCCGAGCCGGGGCCCCGGAGGTTGGGCGAGCTCGTGCCCCGCGGCAAGCCGGGCCCACATCAGGAGCACTCCCCAAACGATCCCACAACGAACGGCACGTCCCATGCGCGACACCCCGACGGAAGCGCGATGCTGCGAGTTTCCCCGGGGTCAGTTTACCCGCGCAGCCCCTCTGCGGAAAGTCGCCCCGCTGGCGTTTCCGGGGGGCGACGGGCCGGCCGGGTCGGGGATTTGGCCGGCCGCTAAGGGGTTTCGCCAGACCCGGGCTCCAGGGTGAACTCCCAGGCGCACCAGAACTCGTCGGGATGCTCGTCCGGCGGGCAGGCGATGCAGCGGGTGCGGATGCGCGGATCCACGGCCCGGGCGAACTCCGAATATTCCACGATGCCCACGGACTTGCAGGGGAAGTCCGGAAGCCCCTTTCGTTTCCGGGCCGACTGGACCCGGCAGTCGAGCATCCGGAACACGGCCCGCGTGTCGGTGACCTCGATCGTCTCCTGGAGGTTCAACCGGGCGTAGAACCGGTGCTTCAGGCACTCCACGAGGGCCGGGATGCCGCCGCCCGGCTCCATGCCGAGCCGCTCCATGATCCGACGGGCCTCGATCACGGTGAAGGTGCGCCAAGCCTCCCGGTCGGCCTCGATGGCGGCCTCCATGCCGTGGGCCCGTTCCACGGCCTGAAACCACAGGCCGTCGTGGGCGAGCCAGTTCTTGGCGTCGTCGATGAGCATCCGGATGAGCTCCTCCTTCGTCATGTCGTAGAGCATCCGGATGCCTTCGTTCCCCCTGAGCGTCTGGTGCATGCGGCTCCTCCTGGATTGAAATGGGAAACCAAACGACGCGGGACCCGGCCCGGCGGCCGGGATTCTCTCGGGTTTCGCCTACGGATTCCACCGGAATCGCCTATCCCAAGATCCCTTCCGAGCCGCGGCCCTCAGGCCTCCGGGCAGTGGTGCTCCCACCCGAGCAGGCGGGCCGCGCCCGCGATCCCCACGCCGTAGGCCACCACGCGGGTGCCCGGCGCGAGCCGGGGCCCCACCCGATCCCACACGCCCTGCACGAGTCCCCCGGCGCCCACCAGCACCGTGCGGCACCGCCCGACCGCCTCGGGGAGGTCCGTCAGGGCCGAACGTTCCCCCAGGCAGATGAGGGGACGAACGGTCGAAAGCGCCTCGTAGAGGCAACTGTGGGTTCCCACGAGGCACGCGCACGGGGGGCCGCCCCCGGGGCCGTAGCGCTCGGCGAACTGCGCCGCGCAGGCCGCGGTTCCGGCCACCGAGCACAGGCGGGGGGCCACCACCAGTTCCCGGCGCCAGGCCAGGTAGGCGTTGATCGCCGCCAGAAGCCTCGCCCGTTCCGCCGGGACCTCGGCCGGCCGGCGGGCGAGATCCCCGATGGGGCCCTCATATCGGACCGCCAGGGGCGACACGCAAAACCCCTCGGCCTCCCCCACCCGAGCACGCAGCACGAACCGGGCCGGCACGGGGCCGAGGCACGCGATGCCGGGCCAGCGCTCCGGGGCGGTTTCGACCCGAACCCCGACGTCCCGGTGGCCCGCCGCGGCAAGCCGCACATCGAGCCGTGCCCGCAGAGGGCCGAATATCCCGTCGGGCTCAGCCGTCCGACGTATCATAAGGCCATCCCACCACGCCCCCCTCCAGGAACGAGACGTTCTCGAACCCCAGCCCCTCCAGGATGCGCTGCCCCTCGTAGCCCCGAAGCCCGATCTTGCACACCAGCACCACGGGCCGGTCCTTGGGCAGCTCGCCCGCCCGGGCCCGCAACTGGCCCAGGGGAACCAGCTTCGCGGCGTCGAAGGGCAGGGCCTCGTGCTCGGCCGGGCTTCGGACGTCCACCAGGTCGTGCGGCCGGCCCTCCCGGCGCCACCGGAGGACCTCCTCGGGCCGCACGCCCCGGGCCAGGCCGTCCAGGACGTTCCGGACCGTGTTGGCCGCCACCACCAGGAGGTCCATGGGCGGCGCGTAGGGGGGCGCGTACACCAGGTCCAGGTTCGCCACCTGCTCCAGGGTCATCCCGGAGGTCACGGCGGCCACGGCCGCGTCCACCCGGCGGGCCACGTCGCCCCGGCCGACGCCCTGCACCCCCAGCACCCTGCGGGTCTTCCGGTCGGCGATGAGCTTGAGCATCATCGGGGCGGATCCGGGCATGAAATGGGGCTTGTCCGACCCCACCACGATCGCCGCCACGGGGTCGAACCCGGCTCCGGCGGCCTCGGCCTCCCCCAGCCCCGTGCGGGCCACCGTGAGCTCGAAAAACCGCATCACGAGGGAGCCGGCCACCCCGGGGAAGGCGTCCACGTCTCCGAGCACCGCGTTGGTGCCGGCGACCCGCCCCTCCTTGTTGGCCGTGGACCCCAGGGGAATCCAGCACGGTTTTCCGGTGACCAGGTGGCGTTTCTCGGCGCAGTCGCCGGCGGCATAGATCGCCGGGTCCGAGGTGCGAAGGTGCTCGTCCACCCGGATGGCCCCGGTGGGGCCGATCTCCAGGCCCGCCGCCCGGGCCAGGGCCACCTGGGGCCGGACCCCGGTGGCCACGAGCACCAGGTCCACCGGTACGGTCTCGGCCGGCAGGCGAAGCGCCACGGCCCGGTCCCCCTCGGTGACCACCTCAGAAACCGCCGTGTCGGTGAGGACCCGGATCCCCTTGCGGCGGGCGTGGGCCTCGAGGTGGGCGGCCACCTCGGGATCCACGTTGGGAAGCACCTGGGGGAGCCGCTCCACCACCGTCACGTCCTCGCCGCGCTCCCGCAGGGCCTCGGCGGTCTCGAGCCCGATCAGGCCCGCCCCGATCACCCCCACCCGCAGCGGCCGGGCAGGCCGCTCTCCGGAGAGGTCCCGTTCCTTGAGGAGATCGGCGATCTGGTCGAGGGCCGCGCGGAACCGCCGGGCGTCCTCGTAGGTCTTGAGGAAGAACACGTTCGAGGCGTCGAGCCCCGGAATCGGGGGGCGAGCCGCCTCCGCGCCGGTGGCCAGGACGAGCCGGTCGTAGGGCAGCGTGCGGGTTTCGCCCGAATCGAGGTGCCGCACCACCACCTCCCGGGCCTCCCGCCGGATCTCCACGGCCTCGGTGCGGGTGAGGAGGCGGATGTCCTTGACCTGGCCGAAGAACCGTTCGTCCCGCACGACGCCCGAGGGGGTTTCCATGAGCTCCTCGATCCGGCCCACGCTCCCGCCCACGTAGTACGGGAACCCGCAGGCGCCGTAACTGGCCCGGGCATCCCGCTCCACCACGGTGATCTCGGCGGTGGGGTCGAGCCGCCGGGCCCGGGCCGCGGCCTTGGGCCCGGCGGCCACCCCCCCGATCACGACGATTCGTTTTGCCATGGCTCACTCCTCCCGAAGCGCAAGAAAAAAGGGGCATCCCGGTTTCCGGCAGGGGCCGAGGCACACCCGCCGAACCCTTGAGATGCCCCGCGAGGCCAAAAGTCACAAAAAAATCGGGAAACCCGTCCCTCCTACCGCACGAGGTCGACCGGTTCCAGGCCCGGCCCGTCGCCCGCCAGGGCCACGGCCTCGATCTCCACCCGGGCGCCCTTGGGCAGCGCCGCCACCGCCACGGCGGCCCGGGCCGGCGGTCGGTCGGGGAAGAACCCGGCGTACACCTCGTTCATGGCCGCGAAATCCCCCATGTCGGCCAGGAACACCGTGGTCTTCACCACCCGCTCCAGGCCGCTTCCGGCCGCCTCGAGGACCGCCCTCAGGTTCTCGAGCACCCGGCGGGTCTGCTCCCGGATGTCGCCGGCCACCATCTCTCCGGTTTCCGGGTCGAGGGGAATCTGCCCCGAGCAGAACACGAACCCTCCGGCCACCACGGCCTGGCTGTAGGGCCCGATCGCTTTGGGCGCCTGGTCGGTCGAGACGATTCGCTTCATGGGGTCACCTCCTGTGGGGGGGCCTTCGGCCCGCTGGAAGGCTAAAACGCTGGAAGGCTAGAACGCTAGGAGGCTAGGAGGCTCGACTGGGGTGAATCGTGAATCGATTGGTTGCTCGGCACCCCTCGGGGGTTCCCGGCGGCGCCCCCTCCCGACTTCTTCCGACCGCCAAGGTCACGCCACCGCCGTTCCGGGGGCTTCCCAGCCTCCCAGCCGACCGGCCGCCCTACGTCTTCACCCGGGTCACCCGGTGGACTCCCTTGACCGAGAGGATCGCGTTCAGGACCCGCTGGAGCCGGTCGAGGTCTTCCACCAGGATCTCGAACCGGCAAACGGCCTGGCCCGCGGCCCAGGTGTCCACCTGGGCCCGGGCCACGTTGATGTCGTGCTCGGCCAGGAGGTTCGTGATCTCCGCCAGGATCCCCTTGCGGTCGAGGCAGTCCACCCGGATTTTCACCGGGTGCACCGCCCCCTTCTTCCCCGCCCACTCCACCGCCACGGTGCGTTCTGGATCGAGGCGGCGCACGTTCGGGCAGTCGGCCGTGTGCACGGTCATGCCCTGTCCCCGGGTCACGAACCCGATGACGCGGTCGCCGGGAAGGGGGTGGCAACACCGGGCGAACCGCACCATCGCGTCGCCCACCCCCTGGATCACGATGCCGCTCGTTGTGCGGGTAGGTTTTCGGGGCCGCTTGGGCGGGGCCTCCTTCTCCTCGAGCTCGGGGTAGAGTTTCCCCAGGATCTGACGCGCCGAGATCTTCCCGTACCCCACGGCCTCGAGGAGCTCCTCGGCCTTGTTGAGCCCGAAGGCCTTGGCCGCCTCGTCCATCTCCCCGGATTTCAGGGCCTTGGAGAGGCTCTTGTCGGCCTTGCGGAACTCCCGTTCGCAGATCTCCCGGCCCAGCTCGGCCGAACGGACCCGCTGCTGCGCCTTGATCCAGGCCCGGATCTTCGCCCGGGCCCGGTTGGTCTTCACGAACTCGAGCCAGTCGGGGCTCGGGGTGTGGTGCTTGGAGGTGATGATCTCCACCTGGTCGCCGTTTCGCAGCTCGTGGCTCAGGGGCACCATGCGGCCGTTCACCTTGGCCCCCACGCACTGCTCCCCCACCTTGGAGTGGATGGCGTAGGCGAAGTCCACCGGGGTGGCCCCCCTGGGCAGCTCCATCAGGTCGCCGGCCGGGGTGAACACGTACACCACCTCGGGGAACCAGTCGCCCTTCACGCTCTCCAGGAAGTCCTGGGGATCCTGGATCTCCTTGTGGGCGTCCACGAGCTTCCGGAGCCACTCGAACACCCGGTCCATGGGGTCGGCCTCGGAGCGCTTCTCCTTGTAGCGCCAGTGGGCCGCGATGCCCTCCTCGGCGATCCGGTGCATCTCCTCGGTGCGGATCTGCACCTCCATGGGGTGGCCGCCCGGCCCGATGACCGTGGTGTGGAGCGACTGGTACAGGTTGGGCTTCGGCAGCGCTATGTAGTCCTTGAACCGGCCCGGCACGGGCTTCCACTCGGCGTGGATCGCCCCCAGGATGGCGTAGCAGTCCTGCACCGTGCCGGTGATGATCCGGAAGGCCACCAGGTCGTACACCTTCTCCAGCGGAATCCCCTGGTCCTGCATCTTCCGGTACACGGAGAACAGATGCTTCGGCCGGCCGCTCACCCGGCCGGCGAACCCGTGGCGCTGGAGCAACTGCTCCAACCGGACCTTGACGTCCTGGATGTACGCCTCCCTCTCGGCCAGCCGGCGGCGGACCCCCTCCTCGAGCTCGGCCCACACCTCGGGATGGGCGAACCGCAGGCCCAGGTCCTCGAGCTCGCTCTTCAGGCGGTGGATCCCGAGCCGGTTCGCAAGCGGCGCGTAGATGTCGAGGGTTTCCTGGGCCAGGGCGAGGCGCCCGGGGCCAGGCCGGGCCTCCAGGGTCCGCATCACCTGGAGCCGGTCGGCCAGCTTCACCAGAACGACCCGCACGTCCTGGGCCATGGCGAGGATGAGCCGCCGGAACCGCTCGGCCTGCTCCTTCTTGCGGGAGGTGTACCGGACCTTGGCGATCCGGGCGAGCCCCTGGAGCACCGAGGCCACCTCTTCCCCGAAGTGGGCGCGCACCTGGTCCAGGTCGCTCACGGCCTCCTCCACCACGTCGTGGAGCAGGCCGCAGGCTACGGTGACCTCGTCGAGGTTGAGCTCGGCTAGGTTCTGGGCGACGGCGACGGAATGGCGGAGGGTGGGATCCTGGGAACTGGTGTCGGCTCCCCCGTGGGCCCGGGCCGCGAAGAGGTAGGCCTTCCGGATGAGGTCCAGGTTGGCGTCCGGGTGGCGCTGCTCGACCGCTTCCAGGAGTTCGGCGATCCGGTGCATCGGGTCGCGGGCCGGGCCCCGCCCGGGGCCCTACCGGGCCCGGCGGGGGATCTGGCGCATGCGCACGGTCACCTTGCCCTCGGCGATCTCCCGCAGGGCCGTGACCACGATCTTGTTCTTCGTGTCCACCAGCGGGGGGGCTCCCTCGAGGAGCTGCCTCACCCGTTGGGCCGCGGCCATCGCGAGCTCGAACCGGTTGGGGACCTTTTCCAGACAGTCTTCTACGGTAACGCGCGCCATCGTGTGACTCCTTACGGCTGGAAAGCTGGAAAGCTAGAAGGCTGGAAAGCCGAAACTCACTGTCCCCCCGGATCGGCCGCTGGGCCGGGCCCAAGGAGGCGCTCCAGGGCCTCCCGGCGGCGGGCCGGTCGGCACCGCTCGGCCCGGACCACGGCCACCAGGTCCCCCAGGCAGCGGTCCACGTCGTCGTTCACTACCACGTAATGGTACCGCGGCGCCACCGCCACCTCGCTTCGGGCGTTCGCGAGCCGGCGCTCGATCACCTCGGGGCTGTCCTGGCCCCGCTCCACGAGCCGGCGGCGAAGCTCCTCCCACGACGGCGGCAGCACGAACACCAGCACCGCGTCGGGCAGCCGTTCGGCCACCTGGAGCGCCCCCTGCACGTCGATGTCGAGCACGATGTCCCGGCCCGCCTCGGCCGCCCGGCGCAGCTCGGTGAGCGCCGTGCCGTAGAGATTCCCGTGGACCTCGGCCCACTCGGCGAACTCGCCGCGGTCGCGCATGGCCTCAAAGGTGGCCTGGTCCACGAAGTGGTAGTCCACCCCGTCGCGCTCCCCGGGCCGGGGCGGCCGGGTGGTGTGGGACACGCTGTAGCCCAGCTCCGGCATCGCATCGCGCAGCCGCCGGATCAGGGTGGATTTCCCCGCCCCCGACGGCGCCGACACCACGAGCACCAGCCCCTGGGCCACCGCCTACTCCCACTCGATGGTGGCCGGCGGCTTCGAGGAGATGTCGTACACCACCCGGTTCACGCCGTCCACCTCGTTGATGATCCGGTTCGAGATGCGGCCCAGGAGCTCGTAGGGCAGCCGCGACCAGTCGGCCGTCATGCCGTCCACCGAGTTCACCGACCGGACGGCCACCACGTGCTCGTAGGTGCGCTCGTCGCCCATGACCCCGACGGTCTTCACCGGCAGGAGCACGCAGAACGCCTGCCACACGCTACGGTGCAGGCCCTCGCGGTGGATCTCCTCGCGCACGATGGCGTCGGCCTCCCGCAGGATCTCGAGCCGGTCGCGGGTGACCTCGCCCAGGACCCGGATGGCGAGCCCCGGCCCGGGGAACGGGTGGCGCTCGATGATCTCCTCCGGAAGCCCCAACTCCCGGCCCACCTCCCGCACCTCGTCCTTGAAGAGCTCCCGCAGCGGTTCCACGAGCTTGAGGTTCATACGCTCCGGCAGACCCCCCACGTTGTGGTGGCTCTTGATCGTGGCCGAGGGCCCCTTGAACGAGACGCTCTCGATCACGTCGGGGTAAAGGGTACCCTGGGCCAGGAACTCCACGTCGCCGAGCTTCCGGGCCTCGCGCTCGAACAGGTAGATGAACTCGTTGCCGATGATCTTTCGCTTCTGCTCGGGGTCGGTGACCCCCTTGAGCTTCTCGAGAAAGAGGTCGGCCGCGTCCACGGCGAGCAGGTTCAGGTGGAAGTGGTCCCGGAACGTCCGGACCACCTTCTCGGCCTCGCCCTTTCGCAGCAGCCCGTTGTCCACGAAGATGCAGGTGAGCTGGTCGCCGATGGCCCGGTGGAGCAGGAGCGCCACCACCGAGGAGTCCACCCCGCCCGACAGGGCGCAGATGACCTTGCCATCGCCCACGGTCTCGCGGATGTCCCGAACCGCGGCCTCGATGAACGACCCCATGGTCCAGGTGGGTTCGCACCCGCACACGTCGAACAGGAATGCCTCGAGCATCTCGGTGCCCCGGGGCGTGTGGACCACCTCGGGGTGGAACTGCACCCCGAACCAGGGCTTCTCCCCGTGGCCCATCGCGGCCACCGGGCTGTTCTCGGTGTGGGCGAGGGCCCGGAACCCCGGGGGCATCTCCTCGATCCGGTCGGCGTGGCTCATCCAGACCGGCACGGTCTCTCCGGGCTCGAACCCGGTCAGGGGCCCCCGGGGTTCGTCCACCGTGATGTGGGCGAGCCCGTACTCCCGCTTGAGGCCCCGGGCCACCCGGCCGCCCAGGAGATGGGTCATGAGTTGCATGCCGTAGCAGATGCCGAGCACCGGCACCCCCAGGTCGAAGATCTCTTTCGGCACCTTGGGGGCGTCGGGGTCGTACACGCTCGAGGGCCCGCCCGAGAGCACGATGCCCTGGGGCCGGAACTCCCGCACCCGCTCCAGGGGCACGGTGCAGGGGTGGATCTCGCAGTACACCCGGCTCTCGCGGATCCGGCGGGCGATCAACTGGGTGTACTGGGACCCGAAATCGAGGATCAGGATCTTTTGGTCGTGGCGCAACGCTCGCGTCCTTTCCCCGGCCGGGGCCGCCTACGCGGGCTCCACCCGGTAGTTGGGGGCCTCCTTCGTGATGATCACGTCGTGGACGTGGCTCTCCCGGAGCCCCGCCGGGGTGATCCGGACGAACCGGGCCTTCTTCCGGAGCTCCTCGATCGTGGCGCACCCGGTGTACCCCATGCCGGCCCGGAGCCCCCCCACGAGCTGCAGCACGTTGGCCGACAGGGGGCCCCGGTACGGCACCCGGCCCTCGATGCCTTCGGGCACGAGCTCCGACTCGTCGCGCACGCCCTGGAAGTAGCGGTCGCGGCTGCCCTTCTTCATGGCCCCGAGCGACCCCATGCCCCGGTACACCTTGTACGAGCGACCCTGGTAGAGGATGAGCTCCCCTGGGCTCTCCTCGGTGCCCGCCAGGAGGCTCCCGATCATGACCGACGAGGCCCCGGCCGCGATGGCCTTGGTGATGTCGCCCGAGTATTTGATGCCGCCGTCCGCGATCACCGGGATCCCGTACCGGTCGGCAACCCGCGAGGCTTCGGCCACGGCCGTGACCTGGGGCACCCCGGCGCCGGCCACCACCCGGGTGGTGCAGATGGATCCCGGTCCCACCCCCACCTTCACGGCGTCCGCCCCGGCCCGGATCAGGGCCTCGGCGCCCTCGGCCGTGGCCACGTTCCCGGCGATGACCTGGGCGTCGGGCCACTGGCGCTTGATGGCCTCCACGGCCTGGAGAACCATCCTGGAGTGGCCGTGGGCCGTGTCCACCGCGATCACGTCGCACCCGTGGGCCAGGAGGGCGGCCACCCGCTCGTCCCGGTCCGCGCCCACCCCCACGGCCGCCCCCACCCGCAGCCGGCCCATGTCGTCCTTGCAGGAGTTCGGGTACTTGCGGGCCTTCTCGATGTCCTTGATCGTGATGAGCCCCCGGAGCACGTAGTGCTCGTCCACCACGGGCAGTTTCTCGATCCGGTGCTCGTGGAGGAGCTCCTTGGCCTGCTCCAGGGTGGTCCCGGGGGGCACGGTCACCAGGTTCTCCCGGGTCATGACCTCCCGCACGGGGCGCTCCAGGTTCTTTTCGAACCGAAGGTCCCGGTTCGTGAGGATGCCCACCAGGTGCCCCTCCTCGTCGGTGATCGGCACCCCGCTGATCCGGTACCGGGCCATGAGATCCAGGGCCTCGGCCACCTTCTGGTCGGGCCGCATCGTGATCGGGTCCACGATCATCCCGGCCTCGGACTTCTTGACCTTGTCCACCTCGGCCACCTGCTCCTCCACCGTGAGGTTCCGGTGGATGATGCCGATGCCGCCCTCCTGGGCCATGGCGATGGCCGTGCGGGCCTCGGTCACGGTGTCCATGGCCGCGCTCAGAAGCGGGATCTTGAGCCGGATCTTGGGGGTGAGCCAGGTGGAGACGTCCACCTGGTCGGGCAGCACGGCCGACTCGGCCGGAAGGAGGAGCACGTCGTCGAAGGTGAGTCCGTAGGGGATCTTTTCGTCGAGCATGGCGCCTCCGGGACGGGGAATCGAGGGGTGGGGGATAAAGAACCCGGAAGGATAGGGGAGTCGTCCCCGGAGGTCAAGGACTGCCGACCCCTAAGAAACCCAGGCGGTCGGGGTCCGTCGTTCGCGCGGGCGGGAAGGAGATCTCGTGTCCCCCCCGCGGCTTGGGCGCACCGACTACTGCCGGGTCATGAAAACCCCCGGGCCGTGCGGATGGCGTCGTAGGCCTGTTGGATCTCGAGGAATTTGCGGTGGGCGAGCTCCCGGAACTCCTCGCCCAGGTGGGCCACCCGGTCGGGGTGGTACTTCTTGGCGAGCTCCCGGTACGCCCGCTTGATCTCCTCTTCGGAGGCATCGGGCGCCACGCCGAGCACCTCGTAGGGCCGGCGGCCGTCCCCGCCGGCGGCCGTGGCCCGAAGACCCGCCACGTCGGCCGGGTTCACCCCGAGGCCGGCCAGGGCCCGGCGGAGCACCGCCTCCTCGGCCGGGTGCACCTGACCGTCGGCCCGGGCCACGTCGATCAGGCACTCCACCAGGAGGAGGCGGGTGGCATAGTCGCACCGGGCCGCCACGTCGCGGCACAGGGCGTCGAGGTCCACCCCCTCCCGCAGGAACTGCTTGATGAGGTCCCGCACGATCTCCAGCGATTCGCCCCGGTAGCCCAGCCGCTCCTCGAAGAACCGCCGGATGGTGCGAACCTCCTCGCGCTTCACCTCGCCGTCGGCGTGGAGCATGGCCGTGAGGATGCCCACGAGGCTCGCCACGAAGTAGAGCTCCTCCTGCTGTTGGCGCACCCGGGGGTCCTCGGCCGGACCGGCCCCCTCGCCCAGGGGGGCGTCCTTCACGTAGTGGCCGATCACGCCCCCGATCACGGCCCCGAGGGGCCCGCCCAGGAGCCAGCCCAGCCCCGCACCGATCAGCTTGCCTTGTAGCGCCATGGGATTCTCCGTTTCAGAGCCGGGGGCTACGGGCCCTCCTCCCTTCGGCTGCCCGGCCCCTCTCCGTCGCGGGCGCCGCCGCCCTCAGTGCCACCCGAGAACGTGGAGCGTGCTGCCGTCCGAAAGGAAGGCGATCCGGCCCGGGAGCACCGCGGGCTGGCCGTGGAGGCCGGGGCCCGGCGAGTACCGGAACCGCTCGGTTCCGGTGGCGGCGTCGAGCACCGCCAGAGGGCCGTCGGAGGATCCCACGACCACCGAGCCGCTCGCGAGAACCGGCGCTGTGGACACCCCATCCCCGATCCCCGCTCGCCACAGTTCGTGGCCGTCGCCCCGGTCCAGGGCCACGAGGGCCCCGCCGGGGGATCCCACGTACACGGCGTCGGCGCCCACGGCGATCCCCCCGGCCGCCGGCAGGTCCGCCTTCCAGAGGATCTCGCCGGTGGCCGCGTGCAACGCCACCACCGGCCCGTCGAGGCTTCCGGCGTACACCCGCTCTCCCTCGTACACGGGGCCGGCGGCCACGTCCCGGAACCCCGCGCCTTCCAGGCTGGCCCGCCAGAGCACCCTTCCCACCTCGGGGTCCAGGGCCACGACGGTGCCGTCCCAGAACCCCGCGTACACCCGGCCGCCCCCCAGGGCGAGCCCGTGGGCCCGGAACACCGACCGGTGGGCCGGAAACTTCCGGCCGTACTGCCACAGCGGCCGGCCCGTGGCGGCCTCGAGGCAGAACACGTTGCCGTCGGCCACGGGCACGTACACGCGCTCCCCGTCGGTGAGCACCCCGGCCACCACCGGGTAGGTGGTGGCAAACTCCCAGGCCTTCTCGCCCCGGGGTGTCACCGCGTACACCCGGCCGGCGTCGTCCCCCACCACGAACACGCCCCCCGTCCAGGCCGCGCTCGCGTACACCCGGCCGCGGGTCGGGAACCGCCACAGGATCCCCCCGTCGGCGAGGCGCACGGCGTCGAACGAGCGCCCCTCGTGCCCCACGAAGGCCACCCCGCCCACCACCACGGGGCTCGCGTACCCCTCGGGCCGGTACCCGGGCTCGGCCACCAGCCGGACCATCCGCTGAAGTTCGACGCCGGCAGGAACGGCAACGTCCACCCGAGCATTGCGAGACGAGCCTCCGCCCTCCTGGCCCCACATCACCGGCTCCGTGGGCACCTCCACGGGCCGGGGCGCCGTGGCGCACCCCGCCAGGACGAGGAGAACCGCCAGGACCCCGGCCACGGCGGCCAGGCCCCGCCCCGGTCTTCCTCGTCGCCCACCGAAGGTAGCACGGCCGAAGCCCGGCCCGTTTCGTCGCGCTGGGATCACGCCTCGCCTCCTTCCCATCCCGCCAGACGGGCCATGTTCCGCCGCAGGGCCTCGTACTCCTCTTCCGTGAGGCCCGCCCCCAGGGCCACGGTGCGGGCGAAGGCCGCGCCGATGAGGTCGCCCGGGGCGTGGGCGTCGGTGTTCAGCACCAGGGGCGCCCCGGTGCGCCTGGCCATCGCCACCACATGGCCGTTGGCCAGGCTGTGGCCTTTGCGGGCGCTCACCTCGAGGCTCACCCCCCGCTCGGCCGCGAGCCGGGCGTCCTCCTCGGTGATGAGCCCCGGATGGCTCAGGATGTCGGCCCCCGCCTCGATGGCCGCCCGGTTCGTGCCCGGCTCCACCGGCTCCACCGGGCTTTCGCCGTGGACCACCACGAGTCGCGCCCCCAGGCGCCGGGCCTCGGCCACGTAGCGGCCGATCAGGGCCGCCGGCACGTGGGTGAGCTCGATCGCCGGCACGGCGCGCACCCGGCGGTGGGCGTTGTTCTCCTCGCAGGCCCGCACGATCCGGGGGATCACGTGGTCGAGGGTGGCCATGTCGGCGTGGTCGGCCAGGGCCACGGCCCGGAGGCCGAGCGCCTCGACCCGGCGCAGGAGCTCCGACGGCAGGAGCTCACCGTCGGAAAACAGGGTGTGGGTGTGGAGATCGATCATCTGGGTTTCCATGTGTCTTCCGCTGGGACGCTGGGAAGCTGGGATGCTAGGACGCTGAACTGCTTCGCGATTCCTGCGCGCGCCTGTCCCTGCGGGTACGAGCGGCTCTCGCGCGGCGACAGGTGTTTCGGCGGGACTTCGGCCCGGATCGCGCCTTGGAAGGCGCTCCCACGACTCGGGCGTTACGAACGCCAACGAAAGTATTGTCGGATCCCCGTCGTTGCCAGCGAAACCCGCGGGTGGGGGGCTGGTGGAGAGCCGGGTGCGGCCCCTCACCTCGCCGCGCCATCACCAGGCTTGGATTGCTTTGGAAGTTCAGGAACTTCCGATGCTGACGCTCCGATCTGCCGACCCTGCGACGGCATGCGAGGGCGCGGCGATCGGGTGCCGCACTCGCACCCGGCCGGAACCAGTCCCCCACCCGCCTCGGGCAATACTCTTGAAGGTATTCGTAACCCCACCGTCGTCATACCCGCGGTAGGGCCCCGGCCCCCCGGTTTCCCCGGGAGGGTTCACTCCGCCCGGAGGCCCGCTACGGAAAAAGCCCGGGCCCCACGGGGCCCGGGTCTGGTCTGCACGCGTGGGGTCGCCGCCTCAGCCGCCGGAGTACCGGTTCCAGCGCACGAAGTCCTCCCGGGGCTTCCGGGGGGGCACTTTGGCCTCGGCCGCCGGGTAGCCCAGCGGGGTCAGGGCCACCACCTCGATGCCCGGGGGGGCCCCGAGCGCCTTGGCCGCGGCCGCCGGGTCGAAGAGCCCGATGCACACGGTCCCCAGGCCCTCGGCGTGCGCGGCCAGCATGAAGTTCTGCATGGCGAGCGCCACGTCGAACATGAGCCAATCGCCCCGGGGGGTCGCCGCCTTGCCCTTGTAGAACCCGGCCCGGCCGGTCTGGCCGCAAAACGCCACCACCAGGGGGGCCTCCACCATGGCCTTGTACGCCGGGTTCGAGGGCGGGAGCGTCTGCTGCAACGCCTCCTTCACCGCCGGGTCCGAAACCACCACGACCTCGGCGCACTGGGTGTGGGCCCAACTGGGCGCCCACTGGGCCGCCTCCAACAGGCGGTCCAGCACCTCCTGGGGCACGGGATCGGGCTTGTACTTCCGGATGGAACGGCGTCCGCGGATCGCTTCGTAGAGCTCCATGGTGCCACCTCCTTTGGAAGAATTTCGGTCGTCCGGCCGACGGTCTCCGGCGTCCGGTCGGTGCCCCCCGGTGGGCCCGCCGGCGCCGTTCCCCGCCCCTCGTACCCCATTCGCCCCTGGCCGTCAAACCCGGAACCCCCCTTCCGCCGTTCGGTCGCTTGCCGGCCGATCGCGGAAGGCACCAAACGGGCGGGCGGTTCCACCGCTCCGGGGGGCGGCCGTGGGCCCGGAACTATGAGGCGGGCCCCTCCCGGGCTCCGTGCCCTCCGTGGTTCCCCCCAAGACGGGCTCACCGCCCGCGGCCGCGGCGGGTCGCTTGCGCCTCCCCCCGGCCGCACAGGCCCAGGGCGAGGGCCTCCAACACCTCCGGCCCGCCCCCGGTCTTAAGCGCCAGGTCGGCCCGGACGAGTTCGAGGAACACCCGCCGGAGCTCCGGCTCCCGCCACCCCCGGGCCTGCTCCAGGGCCTTCGCGGCCACGAAGGGGTGGGCCCCCAGGGCCTTCGCCGCCTCGCTCCGGGAGACCCGCCCCCCGCGGTCCAGGAGCTCCCGGGCCATCCAGAGGTGCCGGAAATGGCGGACGATCATGTAGAGGAGCCGCACCGGCGGCTCCCCCATGCCCAGGAGGCTCCGCAGCGCCCCCACCGCGTCCCCCAGCTTCCGCAGCCCCAGGGCGTCGCACAGGGCGAACACGGAGGCCTCGCGGTTGTCGCCGACCAGCCGCTCCAGGTCGTCCAGGCCCACCGCGCCGCCGTCGCCGGCGAACGCCCGGAGCTTTTGGACCTCCTGGTGGAGCTGCTCCAGGTCGGGCCCTACCCGAAGCGCCAGGGCCGCGGCCACCCGGGCGTCGAGCCGCAACCCCTCCTCCTTCGCCAGCCGCTCGACCCACCGGGGCACCTCGGCCTCCTTGGGGCGCTCGCACGGGACGACCTCGGCCGCTTCCAGGAGCCGCTTTCCCGCCTTGGTGCGGCGGTCGATCGTCTCGGCCACGATCACCAGGCAGGTGCTGGGGTTGGGCCGCTCGAGGTACGCCACCAGGGGGTCCCAGGCCGCGGCCGGCCACCGGTGGGCGTCGCGCGCCACGACGAGCCGTCGCCCCTCCAGGAACGGAAGGGTCTGGGCCGCGGCCACCACCTGGCCCGGCGTCGCGTCGGGCGCCGTGAACACCTCCCGGTTGAGCCCCGGATCGCCCCCGGCCAGCACCTCGGCCTCGAGGCGGGCGAGCTCCCGGCGGACCAGGAACGGTTCGCCGCCCACGAGGCAGACGACCGGCGCCGGGCTCACGGCCCCGCCTCCGCGGCCACGAGCGACACCCTTCGCAGGAGGTCCCGGGCGAGGTCCCCCGCCAGAAGCCCCAGGGCCTCCTCCTTGGCCCGCTCCGTGGACCCCACGTCGGCGCCGGCCGCGAACTCCCGGTCCTCCTCCACCGCCCCCCGCCAGAGCACCTCCCCCGAGGGCCGGACGGCCGTGGCCGTGACCCGGGCCGCCACCCGGTACTCCACGAGCCCCCCGGCGGCGTAGGCCGAGCCGGACTCCGTCACCTCGTCCACCCGGGTGCGAAGCACCAGGGCCGCGTCCTCCCCGGCGAGCCGGAGCCCGCCCCACGCCGTCGCCTCCTCGGCCAGGGCCCGGGCCAGCCGGGCGCCGAACAGGGGCTCGGCGCCCCGGTCGTCCACCGGCGCGATCCGGAGCTCCACGGGGCCGGCGGGCGGGCCCCACCGGTACCCGCACCCGATGAGGAGGCCCAGCGCCAGAAGGGCCGCCGCCCGCCTCACCGCACGACCAGGTTCACCAGCCGGCCGGGCACCCATACGGTCTTGACCAGGGTCTTCCCTTCCACGTGGTTTCGCACGTTCTCATCGGCGAGCGCGGCCTCCCGGACGGCCGCCTCGTCGGCGTCGGGCGCCACCTCGATCCGGCCCCGGAGCTTCCCGTTCACCTGGACCACCACCGTGATGAGGTCGCGCACCAGGGCCGCCGGGTCCACCTCGGGCCAGGCCGCGTCGCTCAAGGGGGTGTCGTGGCCCAGTCCCTCCCAGAGATCCTCGGCCAGGTGGGGCACCATGGGCGCGAGCATCAGCAACAGAAGATCCACCGCCTCCCGGAACACCCGCCGGTCCACCTCGGTTTTCGGCTCGAACGAGGCCATCTCGTTCACGAGCTCCATCGTGGCGGCGATGGCCGTGTTGAAGTGGAACCGGTCCTCGATGTCGGCCGTGACCTTCTGGAGCGTCTCGTGGGCCTTTCGCCGGAGCGCCCGGGCCGGGCCCTCGAGGTCGCCGCCCGCGAACGGCTCAGTCTCCCGCAGCCAGTCGGCGTTCTCGGCCACGAGCCGCCACACCCGGCGCAGGAACCGGTAGGCGCCCTCCACGCCCTCCTCGCTCCACTCCAGGTCCTTTTCCGGCGGCGCGGCGAACAGGCTAAACAGCCGCGCCGTGTCGGCGCCGTACCGGGCGATCAGGTGCTCCGGGTCCACCACGTTCTTCTTGGACTTGCTCATCTTCTCGACCCGGCCCCGCACCACCTCGGCGCCGCAGGCCTTGCACCGGCCGCCCTCGGCCTCCTCGGGCAGGAGCCACCCGTGGGTGGGGCACCGCTGGGTCTCCATGCAGACCATGCCCTGGGTCAGGAGGTTCGTGAACGGCTCGTCCACGCGCAGAAGCCCCAGGTCCCGCAGCACCTTGGTGTAAAACCGGGAGTAGAGCAGGTGGAGCACCGCGTGCTCGATGCCGCCGATGTACTGGTCCACCGGCATCCAGTAGTGGACCCGCTCGGGGTCGAGCATGCCCTCGTCGTAGTCGGCGCAGGTGTACCGGGCGAAGTACCACGAACTCTCCACGAAGGTGTCCATGGTGTCCGTTTCCCGGCGGGCCGGCCGGCCGCAGGCGGGGCAGGTGGTCTCGTAGAACGAGGGGATCTCGGCCAGCGGGAGCACCCGGCCCTCGGGGAACTCCACATCCTCGGGGAGCACCACGGGCAGGTCCTTCTCGGGCACGGGCACGATGCCGCAGCTCTCGCAGTGGACGACCGGGATCGGCGCCCCCCAGTACCGCTGGCGCGAGATGCCCCAGTCCCGGAGCCGATAATTCACGGTGCCCCGGCCGATGCCCTTCTCCTCCAGGTGCCGGATCACGGCTTGGATTCCCTCGCGGTTGGGGGTGCCGTCAAACGGCCCCGAGCGCACCATGCGGCCCTCGCCCTCGTAGGCCTCGGTCATGGTGGCCGGGTCCAGGGTCTGGCCTTCGGGCTCGATCACGACCCGGATGGGGAGCCCGTACTTCTTGGCGAACTCGAAGTCCCGCTGGTCGTGGGCCGGCACCGCCATCACGGCGCCGGTGCCGTACTCCATCAGCACGAAGTTGGCCACGAAGATCGGCACCCGCTCGCCGGTGAGCGGGTTCACGCAGTAGGCGCCCGTGAACACGCCCTCCTTCTCGGCCTCGTCGCTCGTGCGGCGGATCTTGTCCTGGCGGCGCACCCGCTCCACGAAGGCCCGGACCTCGGCCTCCTGCTCGGTGCCGGCCGCGAGCTCCAGGGCCAGGGGGTGCTCCGGGGCCAGGCTCATGAAGGTGACCCCGTAGAGGGTGTCGGGCCGGGTGGTGAACACCGTGATCGCCCCCTCCCGGTCGGCCAGGGGGAACGTGACCTCGGCGCCGTGGCTCTTGCCGATCCAGTTGCGCTGCATGGTGAGCACCTGGGGCGGCCACCCGGGGAGCTTCTCGGTCCATTCCAGGAGCTCGTCGGCGTACCGGGTGATCCGGAAGAACCAGCCCGGGAGCTCCTTCTCCCCCACCTCCTCGCCGCAGCGCCAGCACCGGCCCTGCTCCACCTGCTCGTTGGCCAGCACCGTGGCGCAGGTCTCGCACCAGTTCACCGTGGTGGTCTTGCGGTAGACCAGGTCCTTTTCGAGCATCTTCAGGAAGAGCCACTGCTCCCAGCGGTAGTAGCTGGGGTCGCAGGTGGCGAGCTCCCGGTCCCAGTCGTAGGAGAACCCCATGCGCTGGAGCTGGCGCTTCATGTAGGCGATGTTCTCCCGGGTCCACTTGGCCGGGTGCACCCCGCTGGCGATCGCCGCGTTTTCCGCGGGCATGCCGAAGGCGTCCCACCCCATGGGGTGGAGCACGTTGAACCCGCGCATGCGCTTGTACCGGGCCACCACGTCGCCGATCGTGTAGTTCCTGACGTGGCCCATGTGGATCCGGCCCGAGGGGTAGGGGAACATCTCGAGCACGTAGTATTTGGGCCGGGCCGGGTCCTCGGTGACCTTGAAGGTCTTCTGCTCGGCCCAGCGGCGCTGCCACTTCGTCTCGACGGCCTCGGGGTGATAGCGCACGTCCATCGGCGGCCACTCCTCGTTCACGGGATCGGTTCGGAAGGCGGGCGAAACGCCCGGAAACGCAAGGGCGCCGGGGCCTTCCCGACGCCGAGGCGGCGTGACCGTAGCACACGCCCCCGGGCGTTTCAACGGGCCCCAAACGCAGCGGCGGGGCGGCCTCCGCAAGGGGAGACCGCCCCGCGCCGAAACTCGGTGGGACCCCGCGCCTACTGGCCGGCCCGCTCCCCGATCGAACGGCCGAACTGCTGGCAGGTGCGCATGCCCTCGTCGGTGTTCACGAACCGCTCCTCCATCTTGAGCGGGCCCATGTCGAGCATGTTCATCTTGAACACGTGGTTCATGGTGTCGTGGAGCACCACCGGAGCCTCGCCCGAGTGGGTGTGGGAGCCGAAGGCCCCGCCGAACTTGCCCTCGAGCCCCACCTTGGCCGCCTTGAAGAGCCAGTTCTTGAACACCGGCAGCATATCCTTGTGGTAGGTGGGAGACCCCAGGAGCACCCCGTCGTAATTCTTGAGCTCCTCCAGGTCCTTGAACTTGGGAAGCGGCATCACGTCGGCCTCGTGCCCGGCGAACCGGAGGCCCTCGGCGATCCACTCGGCCATCTGCTTCGTCTTGCCCGTGCGGCTCACGTACAGCACCAGAAACTTCTTCATGACGAACCCTCCAGCGGAAGTTGGGGAAAACCGAACGCCGCCATTCTTCCACCGGGTTTCCGGGGCGTCAAGTTTCTAGCAATAAAAAACCGACAAAGTCCCCCATCAACCCCGCCTGCGCCCCGTCAGGTCGATGCCGTAGTCGCGGATCTTCCGGTCGAGGGGGGGGCGGGAGATGCCCAGGAGCTCGGCGGTGCGCTTCTTGTCGTAGCCAGTGGTGGGGGGGAAGCAGTGGGGTACTCCGGTGGGCCGAAACCACGTACCGGAGTGGCGCACTCTGGGGGTCACAGGCCAAAATGTATCGGTTTTTCTACGTCTTTCCGAGGTTGCGGGAGTCAAACTCGGGATTACGGCCCCCCGGACCGTCTGGTCCTCCCGCGCCAGTAGGTGGGTCGCCTCTTCTGGTGGGCAACGGCGACGACGAGGATCGAGTCGGCCTCAACGGCATAAAGGACGCTGTACGGAAAGCGGTCCAGAACCTTTCGGCGTATTCCCCCACCCAGGTCCGGTGCGGCGTGGGGGTGCTCACAGAGGAACGAGATCGTCCTGTGGACCTCCGCGACGAACAACATGCCGACGCCCGGGGCTTCCTCCTCGTAGTATCGGACGGCTTCCCGGAACTCCTCGGCCGCATCGGGGTGGAACTCGGCCCTCATGAGACCTCAGTAACCGCACGGCGGAAGACCTCGTCTGCCGGTATGCCCCTCGTTTTTCCGTCGCGCAGTTCCTCCAGGCGCCGCCGGGCCTCTTCCAGCCAAAGCCGTTCCACCTCCGACTCCGGCGGTTCGTCAAGGCTCAACAGGAGCCGCCTCACGAGGGCGGCCCGTTCTTCGAGACTCAGACGCAGGGCCTTTTCCAACAGCTCGTCGCTTCCCCGGGACATGGTATCCGACTCCTTCGCTCGGGAGCATCGCGAGGGGATTCCGGCTCTCGCCGGTCCGAACTCGGCTTTCGTCGTCCCCGCAGAGCAAAACGGCCGCGGCCACCCTCGCTGATTGGCGCGCGGCCGTCGGATGCCTCGCGTCAAGAGATGGTCCGGACCTCCCCGTCCCATCCGGCCCCACCCCCCCCTATGGGCTTCGATATACCCTCCACCCCAGTACCCGTCAACGCGGGAATCCTGTCCCCCACACAGGGGCGTGATGCGTCCGCGCGCTATACGCAAGAAATGCGCTGCTTCCCACTCATCTTCAAGAAGGTTCATTCCCCGATATTTCGCGACACCTGCCTGATATGCTGCAGGAAATCCCTTACCGCATCATGGAATTTCGATTCACGCACCTATCCTGCACGGATATGCGTTTCAGAAAAACACCCTATCTTGCACCCCCCCGGCCCGGGACCTCGATGCCGTAGTCGCGGATCTTCCGGTCGAGGGTGGGGCGGGAGATGCCCAGGAGCTCGGCGGTGCGCTTTTTCTCGTAGCCGGTGTAGGCGAGCACGTTCTCGATGTGCTCGCGCTCGATCTCCTTCAGGGGGCGCACGAACAGCGGCAGGCGTCCGCGGCTTCGGGCGTCGTCGAGCCGCAGGGTTTCGGGCAGGAGCACCCGGCCGGGGGAGAGCACGGCGGCCCGGCGCAGGGCGTTTTCGAGTTCGCGCACGTTTCCGGGCCAGGGGTGGGCGAGGAGCATCTCCATGGCCTCCTCGGGCACCACCTCCACGGCGCACCCGAGCTCCTGGCGGATCTTCTCGAGGAAGAACGAGACGAGGAGCGGAATGTCCTCGGGCCGCTCCCTCAGGGGCGGCAGGTCGATGGTCACCACCCGGAGCCGGTAATAGAGGTCGTGGCGGAACGCGCCCCGGGCCACCAGGTCGGCCAGGTCCCGGTTGGTGGCGGCCACCACCCGCACCCGGGCCCGCCGGGTTTCCACTCCGCCTACCCGCTCGAACTCCCGCTCTTGGAGGAACCGCAGGAGCTTCACCTGCACGTCCAGGGGGATCTCGGAGACCTCGTCGAGGAACAGGGTGCCCCCCTCGGCCAACTCGAACTTCCCCGGTTTGGCCTGGACCGCGCCGGTGAAGGCGCCGCGCTCGTGGCCGAAGAGTTCGCTTTCCAGAACCCCGGGGGCCAGGGCCGAGCAGGCCACGGCCACGAACGGCCCCGTGCGGAACCGGCCGTTGTAGTGGATGGCCCGGGCCACGAGTTCCTTTCCGGTGCCGCTCTCCCCCTGGATGAGCACGGTGGCCGGGGAGTCGGCCACGGCCCCGATGGCCTTGTACACCTCCTTCATGGCCCGGCTCCGGCCCACGATCACGTGGGGGTCGTAGGCCGGCGGGGGGGCCTCGGCGAAGGCGTAGCCCCGCCGGGCCAGGGCGGCGAGATCGAGGGCCTTGCCGATCACGGCGTCGAGGTGCCCGAGATCGAGGGGCTTGCCCAGGTGGTCCATGGCGCCCCGCCGCATGGCCTCCACCGCGGTGGTCATGTCGTCGTAGGCCGTGATCACCACCACCGGGGTGTCGGGCCGCTGGTCCCGGAACCGGTCGAGGAACCAGAACCCGTCCTCCCCCGGAAGCCGCAGATCCAGGAGCACCAGGTCCGGCGACTCCCGGCCCGCCAGGTCGAGCCCCTCCCGGGCGGCTCCGGCCAGGAGCACCCGGAACCCCCGGCGCTTCAGGTGGAGCTGGAGGCTCCGCCGGATGGACCGGTCGTCGTCCACGACGAGAATCGTTTTCACCCCGCCTCCCCTCCCCGCGGCCCGGCGATGGGCAGGAACACCGTGAAGGCCGCGCCGCTTCCCTGGGTTTCCGCCAGGATTTTGCCCCCGTGCCGCAAAACGATCCGCTGGCTCACGGCCAGGCCCAACCCCCCTCCCCCCGCCTTCGTGGTCACAAACGGGTCGAAGAGGTTCTCGAGCACCTCGGGCGCGATGCCGGGCCCGGTGTCGGAGACCCGGACCGTGCCCCACGGGCCGTCCCGGCCCACCTCGATCCGGACCGTTCGCACCGCGCCCCCGGACTCCATGGCCTCGACGGCGTTGAGGACCAGGTTCCACACCACCTGGCGCACCTGGTCCGGGTCGCACCGCACGGGCGGCAGATTCGCCTCGGCCACCACCTTGGCTTCGGCGCCGGACTGACGCAGCCGCTCCTCGCACAGCGACACCACCGAGCGCACCAGGCGGTCCAGATCCACCGGCACGGGCCGCAGTTCCTGGGGGCGGGCGAACGACAGGATCCCCTGCAGCAGCCCGTTCAGGCGTTGGATCTCCTCCTCGATGATGGCGAAGTTCTCGTCCGCGTCGCCCCCGGGCCCCACGGTCTCCCGGAGCATCTGGATGTTCATCCGGATGGACGAAAGGGGGTTTCGGATCTCGTGGACCACCCCGAGGGCCAGGTTGCCGGCCGCGGCCAGGCGTTTCGCGGCCACGATCTCGTCCACCGCCGCCTCCAGCTCCCGGCGGGCCCGGTTCAGGTCCCGGGTGCGGGCCTCGACCCGGCGGCTCAGGGCCCGGTTCCAGGCCGCCAAGGCGGAGGCCAGCAGGAGGCTGCCCAGGAGGATCGCGCCGATGGTGGCCGCCGTAAACCGCCCCTGTTCCCGGAGAAACGAGGCCATCACGGCCTCCACCTCCCGCACCGGGGTACACACGCCCAGGATCCAAACCCGCTGCTCGACCCGCACCGGGGTGTACCCCACGAGCTTGCGCACGGTCTGGGCCGGGTCGGACGGGTCCTCGAACTCGTACCACCCCACCCCCGGCTCCCTCTCCCGGGCCGCCCGGTCGAGCAGGGCGTAGAGCACGGGCCACCGATCCTGGAACGCCTGCTCGAAGCTCTGGCCCCCGATCTTGCCCGCCGGGTCGACCAGGACGCTTCGCTCGTCGGCGTCCACGAGCCAGGCGTACCCCTCACGCCCGATCCGCACGGAAAGCACCTGGTCCCGGGCCAACCGGTCGAAGTTCACGGTGAAGGTAACCACCCCCTTGAACGCCCCGGCCGGGCCGTAGATCCCCTCGGCCACGATGAGGGCCTTGTCCCCCCGGTGCTGGCCGCCCTGCATGGTCATGAACGGGGTCACGTACATCCGCCCCGGCCCACCCCGGTCACGCGCCCACTGGTAGTACCCCCGCCAGGCGTAGTTGCGGCCCAGGGTGTAGGTGTCCTCGGGCACGATGGCCACCACCGTGCCGTCCCGATCGAACACCACGAGGTCGATGATGGGGAGATCCGACAGGGTGTCGTAGGTGCGCCGCAGGCTGTTGGCGAACCGGGCGGCCGTGTCCCGGGAGACCTCGCCCTCCTCGAACAGGCTCGCCACCAGCGAAAGGTGCCGGCGGAAGGTGGCGAAGGTGCCCTCGATGGTGCGCGCGGCCTGTTGGGCCAGGAGGAGTTGCTGGTGGTTGTACTGCTCGAAGAACCGGTCCCGGGCCTCGTCCCGGATCCGGTCGGCGGTGCGGAGCACCCAGACCAACAGCACCGCCGCCACCACCCCCGACGCCAGGACGAGCCCCCAGCGCCGAGCCGCCGGGAAGCCGGAAGGCTGGGAACCCGGAAGGCTCAAGACCATCGCGATGCCCGTTTGGTCCGTCTCCGATCCACGGTCTTCGGTCACCTCAACTTCGGCGGGGATTTCGGCCTGGTGCTTTCACCAAGCCTCCCAGCATCCCAGCGTTCCAGCCTTCTAGCGGTCCGAAGGCCCAAACTAACCCCCCTTCGCCTTGCGGCGCTCCTCTTCCCGGACCTCGCGCCGCAGGAGCTTGCCCACCTTGCTCTTGGGCAGCATGTCGCGAAACTCGATGTAGTGGGGCACCTTGTAGGGGGCCAGCCGTTCCTTGCACCATTTGCGAAGCTCGGTGCCGCTCACGCCGCGGGCGTCGTGTTTGAGGACGACGATGGCCTTGATCCGCTCGCCCACCGCGGGGTCCTCCACCCCCACCACGCAGGCCCCCACCACGGTGGGGTGGTCCTGGAGCACCGCCTCCACCTCGGAAGCGCTCACCCGGTAGCCCTTGTATTTGATGATGTCGGCCGTGCGCTCCATGAACCGCAGGTGGCCGTCGGCCGACTCGCTCACGTAGTCGCCCATGCGGTAGAACACCTCGCCGTCGAGCTCCACGTAGGCCCGCTCGGTCTCCACGGGCTTGTTCCAGTAGCTCTTGATCGTGAAGTCCGCGGTCACCAGGAGCTCCCCCACCTCCCCCCGGGGCACGGGCTCCAGGGTCTCGGGGTCCACCACCCTGCACCGGTAGGACCGCAGGGGCCGGCCGATCACGTCGGGCTCGGGCTCCTCGTCGAGGCGTCCGTAGGCCACGTGGCCCACCTCGGTGGCGCCGTACACCTGCCGGATCGCCACGCCGGTGCGCTCCCGCCACCGGTTGAACACCTCCCGGGGGAGCACGTCGCCCCCGCAGAAGCAGTACCGCAGCGTGTCGAGCCGGTACTGGTCGACCCGGTCGTGCTCCAGGATCATCCGGTACAGGGCCGGCACCCCCAGGAACCACCGCACCCGGTGGCGCTCGATCTCCCGGAGGATCGCGTCCACGTGGGGCACCGGCATGAGCACGGCGGTGTTGCCGAAGTTGAGGCCCGCCGCGATCAGGAACCCCTTGGCCATGATATGGTAGAGGGGGTTCACCATGATGATCCGGTCGGTCCCCTCCTCGATCCCCGGGGCGAGGACCTCTTCCATCACGTCGCGGATGTAGCCCACCTCGGTGGCGTGATTGCCCGGCACGCCCTTGGGGAACCCGGTGGTGCCGCCCGTGTACATGATGTAGGCCAGGTCCCGCCAGGGATCCACCTCCACCCCGGGCGGGTCCGGCCGGTGGGCCTTGAGGAGGTCGCCGAACCACACCACGTGCTCGCCCCGGGCCACCTTGCCCCGGGGAATCCGGTCCAGGAGGTGGCCCACGGCCGTTTTCCATCGGGGCAGGAGTTCCGTGAGCGTGGTCACCACGATGCGCCGGAGTCCCGTGCGCTCGAACACCTCCTGCACGTAGCCGAAGTTCGTGTCCTGGCACACCACGGTCTCGACGCCCGCGTCCTCCACCAGGTACTGGAGTTCGTGGGCCGTGTAAATGGGCGACACGGGCACCACCACCGCCCCGATCCGGTTCACCGCGAAGTTGGCGATGACCCACTGGGGGCAGTTGGCCAGGTACAGCATGACCCGGTCCTGGGGGCCCACCCCCAGGGCGGCCAGGGCCGTGGCGAACCGGTCCACGGCCTCCCGGAGCCACCGGTACGAGTAGCGCTGGCCCAGGTACACCAAGGCCGGCCGGTCCGGGTGCCGTTCGGCCATGGCGAAAAACCGGCTATAGGTGTACTCGCGGCCCCCGTCCTCGGGGATCCGGAGCCCCTCCAGCGTGTACTTGCGTTCCATCGGCGCCTTCATCCCATGCCCCCGAAGTAGGCCGCGCGCACGTCGGGGTTGTCCATGAGCTCCTGCCGGGTGCCCTCGAGCACGGTGGAGCCGTTCTCCACGATGTAGGCGTAGTCGACATAGGGCAGCACCGGCCGGGCGTACTGCTCGGCCACGAGCACGGTGACCCCCCGCTCGTCCCGGATCTGGGGCACCGACCGCATCACGTCGTGCTGGATGGCCGGGGCCAGGCCCAGAAGCGGCTCGTCGAGGAGCAGGAGCCGGGGCTGGGCCATGAGCGCCCGGCCGATCGCCACCATCTGCTGCTCGCCCCCGCTCAGAAACCCCGCCTGGCGGCGCCGCAGGTCCCGGAGCCGGGGGAAGAGCTCCAGCACGAACTCCAGGGTCTCCCGGGCCTGGGCCCGGGTGGCCAGGTAGCCCCCGATCTTCAGGTTCTCGAGCACGGTGCACTCGGGAAAGAGCCGGCGGCGCTCCGGGCAGAGAACGATGCCGCGGCGGGCCCGCTCGTGGGCCTTGAGGTGGCCGATGGGCTCGCCCTCGTAGAGGATCTCCCCGAACTGGCTGACCCGCTCCCCGCCCCGCACCTTCTCCTTGTAGGCGATGTCCAGGAGCACCCCGCTCACGGCGTACATGAGGGTGCTCTTTCCGGCGCTGTTTGCCCCGAACACCCCCACGATCCGGCCCTTGTCGCACCGGAGGCTCAGGTTGTTCAGGGCGAGCATGTTCTCGTAGAACACCAGGAGCTCCCGGACCTCTAACATCCCGTCTCCTCCGATCCCAGGTAGGCCTCCCGCACCTTGGGGTGGGCCGTGACCTCCTCGGGGGTTCCCTCGGCGATCTTCTCGCCGTAGGAGAGGGCCACGACCCGCCGGGCCACCTGGAAGAGCTCCTTGAGCCGGTGCTCGATCATGAGGATCGTCAGCCCCTGCTCGTTGAGCTTGTGGATCAGGGGCACGAGGCTTGCGATCTCGCTCGCGGAGAGCCCCGAGAACACCTCGTCGCAGATGATCACGTCGGGGTTCAGGGCGAGGCACCGGCCGAGCTCCAGGCGCTTCAGGTACCCCGTGGGAAGCGTTCCGGCGGGCTGGTAGGGCACCCGGGAGTCCCGCTCGAACCCGAGCTCCTCGAGGATGTCGAGGGCCACGGTGTCGCGGTCGCCGTGGCGGCCGCCCCCTCGCCAGCCCCCGGTCCGGCGGGCCCGGGGGGAGCACAGGGGCACGACCAGGTTCTTGTAGGCCGGCAGGGAGTGGTAGGGCCGCATGATCTGGAACGTCCGGGTGACCCCGAGCTGGGCCACCCGGTGGGGCGCGAGGCCCGTGATGTCGCGGTCCCGGAAGAACACCTTCCCCCGAGTCGGCTTCAGGAACCCCGTGATGCAGTTGATGAGCGTCGTTTTCCCCGACCCGTTGGGCCCAATGATGCCCACCACCTCGCCGGGGGCCACCGAGAAGCTCACGTCGTCCACGGCCCGGACCCCGCCGAAGTGCATGGACACGTTCCGGAGTTCCAGGATCGGCCCGGCGCTCATACCTCCACCCACCTTTCGAACTGCTCGTATTTTCGCCGGGCGAACACCAGGATCCCCTCGCTCCGGAACACCACGAACCCGGCGAGCACGAGCGAATACACCACGATCCGGAGCGACCCGAAGTCGCGTAGCAACTCCGAGAGCGGCACCAGCAGGAGGCTCCCCAGCACCGGCCCCACCAGGGTGCCCCCGCCCCCGATCACGGTGGCCGCGATGGGCATGATGGACAGGTCGAGGGCAAAGGCCGAGATGCCCACGTTCCGGTACATGTGGACGTAGTAGGCGCCGGCGAAACACCCGAGAAGCGCCGCCAGGAACACCGCCTTGAACCGCACCGCGGTGACGCTGATGCCCGAGGCCCGCACCGACTGGTCGTTCTCCTTCACCGCCCGGATCACGAGCCCGGCGTCCTCGGCGAGATACCGGCGAAGCCCGAACACCCCGACCAGCAGCCCCAGGATCAGGCCGTACGACTCGGTCCAGGCCGACGAAAACCCCGTGAGCCCCCGGAACCCCTCGGTGCCGCCCAGGATGTCGGCCGCCTCGATGATCCGGGTCATGAGGAGCGGGTACATCAGGGTCACAATGGCGAAGTAGATGCCCCGGAGCGGCAGACACGGCCAGATCAGCACGGCGCAAAACGCCGCCCCGATCACCGTGGCCAACCCGATCGCCAGGGCCGGCGGCAGGCCCCACTCGGTGTTCAGGAGCGCGGCCGCGTAGCCCCCCACCCCGAAGAAGAACGCTCCGCCCAGGCACACGAGCCCCACCTGGTTGGCCAGGAAATCGAAGGCCACTGACAGGAGCCCCAACACGCACACCGAAAGCGCCACCCGGTGCCAGTAGGGCCAGGGCGCGAGCAGCACGGGCAGCGCCAGGAATCCCACGATGAACACGAGCCGGGGGCCCAGGAGGTAGGCAAGCTCCTCCCACGAACTCAGGGCGTAGATCGTCTCGGCCCGGGCCTTGATACCCCGGTCGATCCGTTCCTTCCGGCGTTGGGGTTGCGCGCTCACACCCGCTCCTCCAGGGATTTCTGCCGGCCGAAGAGACCCGAGGGCCGGATCACGAGGGTCACGACGATCGCCAGCAGCATCACCACCATCTGGTAGTGGGGCTTTCCGTAGGCCACGGTCACGTACTGGGAGAACCCGAGGAGGAACGAGGACAGCACCGTGCCGATCCAGCTTCCAAGCCCGCCCACCACGCACACGGCCAGGGCGTACACGAGCACCTTGTAGCCCTCCTCCACCACGATGTTCCCCAGGGGGAAGATCACCACCGCCGCGAGCCCGGCCAGGGCCGACCCCAGGGCCACGGCGAGCGTCCCGGTGCGGTCGGAGTCGATCCCGAGCATCATGGCGGCCCGCTCGTCCTGGGCGATGGCCCGCAGCGCCAGGCCGGTGCGGGAGAACCGGGTGTAGGCCCAAAGGCCCACCAGCAGCCCCGCCCCCACGGCCACCACGAGCACCCGCTGGTGGTCCAGGGGCACGTCGAAGGGAAACACCACCCCGTCGGAGATGACCGGAAGGGCGTGGGTGCCGCCCCGGAACCCCCACCACCGGAGCCCCTCGAGGATCGCGAGCCCGATGGCGTAGGAGGCGATCACCTCCGACATCTCCATGCCCCGGATCCGCTTGAGCACCAACTGGTAGAGGAGCGTCCCCGCGAGGGCGGCCACCCCGAGGGCCCCCGCCACGGCCAGGGGGTAGGGGAGCCCCAGGCGGTTCGAGAACGCCCAGGCCACGAACCCGGTCATGACGTAGAGCGCCCCGTGAGCGAAGTTCGGCAACCGGCTCACCCCGTAGACCAGGCTGAACCCGAAGGCCATCAGGAGAAGCACCACGCTCTGCACGAATCCGTAGACGACGATGTCCATGAAAGGCGCCCTTTTCGGCTTGGCGGCTTGGCGGCCAGGCGGCTTGGCGGCCGACGGCGACCCGGACGGAGAGCAAAACCGGCGCGGCCGGCGGCGGCCCGGGCCACGGGACCGGAGGCCGCCGACCGTGGACCGTGGACCGAACTTGCGTGGAGGGCCCGGAGCACCTTCGGCGGTAGGCCCGCGAGCGCCCTTCCCGCACCGTGCCCTTCCCCCTCCGTGCCCTCCGTGCCCTCCGTGGTATCCATCAGCCGGAACCGCCGGGGGCGGGGGTGCCGCCCCCGGCGGTTCGGCCGGCTACTCCTTCACCCAGGGCGGCAGCTTGAGCTCGCCCATGGCCCCGGCCTCGGGCCAGAACACCACCCGCTTACCGGCCTGCCACTGGAAAAACCCCGTGACCGCCCCCTCGTTCGGATCGGTGGAAGGGATGACCTGGTGGCTTTTGGGATCGAACCGGATCCGGCCGTACACGCCCATGAGGTCGATCGTCTCCAGGGCCTTCACCACGGCATCGGGGTCGAGCGTTCCGGCCCGCTCGATCGCGTCCTTGAGGGCGTACACGGCCATATAGCTCGAGCTCGTGCCGTAGCCCTCGGGCTCCAGGCCCCAGCGCTTCTTGTAGGCGTTGACGAACTTCATGGTCCAGGGGGTGATTTCTGCCGGGGCGTTCCCCCCGTTGATCACATCCACCACGGTGTACTCGCAGTCGCCGTTCGAGGCCTCCCAGAACCCCGGCTGCTCCGCCGCCGACATGAACCCGAACGGAAGGGCCTTCATGCGGAAGTTCTTCCACTGTTTGAGGAGAATGGCGGTCTCGGGCATGTCCATGAAGATGAACAGGATCTGGGTGTTTTCCTTCCGAGCCTTCAGGAGCCCGGGGGCGAAGTCCGTGTTCCCGGTGGGGTACACGTCGTGGCCCAGCACCGTAAACCCCTCCTTCTTTAGGAACTTCTCCACGACCTCCCCCGATTTCCGGGCGTGGGCCACGTCTTGGACCATGATGTACACCCGGTCCAGGCCGAAGTCGGCCCGCATTTTCTTGAACACCGCCATGATCTCGTTGACGATGATGTTGACGATCTCGTTGGAAATCCGGAACGCGTACTTGTACTTGTCGTAGTTCTTGGCGATGGTCTTGTGGTAGGCGGGCGAGAGCACCCCGGTGGAGACGATGGAGACCTTCTTGTACTGGCTCAGAAGGTCGAGCACCGCCAGCGCCGCCTCCGAGCGGACCGGGCCGCCCACGAGGAAATCCACCTTGTGCTGGAGGATGAGCTTCTCCACGGCCTTGATGGCGTCGTCCACCGGCACGCCCGGCTCTAGGTCCCGGGTGTCCACCACCTCCACCTCGAAGGGCCGCATCTCGCCCCCCACCTTGACCCCGCCGGTGGCGTTGATCTCCTCCACCGCGAGCCGGATCCCCCGTTCGGCGTCCCACCCGTAGAGATAGGCCGTGGAGAGCGGGGCCCCGAGCTTGATCGGCTTGGCCCACGCCCCCGCCGCCACGAGGCCGACCCCCGCCACCACCCCCAGCGCCCCTGCGATCCACCGTTTTCCTCTCATCGCGACCTCCTTCCCGCGCCCCGACGCGCGACTGGGTTTCCGGACCGGGCAAGTTGCACGATCCGTGCCGTTTGGTCCCGCGAAAACGGGCGGTTCGGCTCCGGCCGCCCCGCCCGCCGTTCCAGGGATACCGCGTTTGATTTCATCGCGCAAGCGAGATCGGAGAGTGTAAAGGAGATCCCGCCGGTGTAAAGGAGCGTTACACGGTGGAGGCCGCCGGTCCGCGGTCCGGGAGACGGGAGGAGGGCAAGGCGCCGGCGGTGGCCCCGGTCAGCCCGCCCGCAGCCGGGACCGCAGCGCACGAAGGAGCTGGGGGGAGGGGAATCCGCTCAGGAAGATCTCGCCCGTGGGGCCAATGGTCACGGCGACCTCGGCGCGGGACGATGTGGCGCGTTGGAGCAGCCCGGCGCCCCGCCGGGTCAGGGGAAGACATCGCTGGTTCGCGGAACCCCGCAGGGGCGGGGCCGGCGGCAGGTCCGCCCGGTAGGGACCGTCGATCAGGAGGTCCACGAGCGAAAGGAGTTCCCGCTGGTCCCGGGTTCCCGCCCGTAGGTCCTCCAGGCGGTATCCGGTGAAGGCGATCACGTCGAGCGCCCGGCCCCGGCGCTCCCCCAGCGCCCGCACGAACGCGGCCACCGGCCCCGCCTGGTCGAACGGTTCCCCCCCGGACAGGCTCACCCCCTCCCAGGGCCCCAGGGCCAGGGCCCGTTCGGCGACCCCCTCGGCCGTGTCCGCGCCCCCGCCGAGGGGGTCTTGGAGATCCGGGTTGAAGCAGCCCGGGCACCCCCGGCGGCACCCCTGCACCCACAGGGTCAGGCGGTTCCCCGGCCCGTTCACGTCGGAGGTTACGGCGAGGTTGGCGTAGCGGAGGATCACAGGCTCCCTCGGCCCCCCCCGGGGTTGACACGAGGCCGGCCCGCCGGGTAGGTTTACGGACCTTGCAGGGGCGCCATCGCCAAGCGGTAAGGCAGAGGTCTGCAAAACCTCCATCCCCGGTTCGAATCCGGGTGGCGCCTCCATCCGACACCAGAACGGCCGGGCCCCGACGGGTCCGGCCGTTTTCATGGTTCGGGGCGGTCCTCGTCCACCGGCTCGGCCCGCGCCTCCAGGGCCATCTGGCGCATGCGGGCCAGAAACGCAAACAGGTACACGAGCGCCAACCCGATGGCCACGGCGTGCACCCACCCGGCGACGGGCCACAGCCACTGCACCAGGAGCGACAGCCCCACCAGGGCCGCCGCCATGAGCAGGAGGTAGGGCAGCGCCCACAGGAGCGTCTCCCGGGCCTTCTCGCCGGTCTCCAGGCCGAAAAACCGGAGGAATCCGTTGGCGGACGGGCTTTGGTTCTCCATGACCTTCCTCGTTTCGGGGGGCGGCGCGCCCACTCTATCCGGCGTTTCCCCCTCGGTCAATTCCCGCCCTTTTCCTCCCCGGCGGGTCCCGGTAACCTAGCAAAGCTATTACCCAGGGTTTCCCGGAGGAAAATCATGCCCAAAGCGCCGAAACCCACCAAGCGGTTCATCCTCCTCGGCGGGATCCCGGTGTTCGACTACATGCTCCGGGTGGACATGGCCGAGGTGGTCCGAGCCACGGCGGGCCGGGCCGTGGTGGTGGGCCCCCGGATCCTCCTGCCGGCCGGCACCGTGTTCGCCTTCGAGGCCGACCACGGCACGCAGCCCCAGTGGCTCAACCCCCTGGCCAACCGCGGGCTCCAAGACGTCCACGGCAATCCTTTCTTCAGCTTGGAGTTCGGCGGCAAACACGCCCAGCAGTACGAGTTCACCCTGTGCGGCCCACCGGAGACCGTGCTCGAGGAACTTCGGGCCGCGTTTCCCGACCGGATCCGCTCGGCCGACGACCTCTCCGTCGTCCGGGTGCCGGTCCCCGTGCCCGTGAACCTCGGGGGGAACAACAAGAACATCCTCGAGGAGCTCCACATTCTCTACGGCTCCCCCGAACTCGGGGACCCGGCGAAGGGCATCGCCCTGGAACACCGGTTCTTCTTCGACACCCGGGATCCCCGGTACCCGATGGTGCGGGAACTCTACGACCGCATGGGGGTCTCCACCGGCTCGGAGGAAGAACTCCACGTGGAGGGCTTGCTGCCCCGCATCTCCTACGTGCTGACCCTGGTGGAGGACGGGGGCAAGGCCCGGGACCGGATCATCCTCACCGCCCGCACCAACGAGGAGGTGATCCCCCGGGAACAACTGAACGACGTGTACTTCGACATCGAGTACCGGCTCCGGCGCGACCCCGAGTTCGTGGAGACCCACCTCGTCATCAACTCCATGACGAACCCCGAGGAGGTGCGGCTCGTGGCCCGGCTCCTGCAGACCGCGTTCGCGAGCGGGGTGCGCACGTATCTGTGCCCCACGCTCACGTGGCTGCGGTGCGTGGACCGGATGATCGAGCAGAA
This sequence comes from Deferrisoma palaeochoriense, assembly GCF_054656955.1. NCBI lineage: Bacteria > Pseudomonadati > Thermodesulfobacteriota > Deferrisomatia > Deferrisomatales > Deferrisomataceae > Deferrisoma > Deferrisoma palaeochoriense. The sequence goes on along the minus strand of NZ_BAAHXI010000014.1, from coordinate 2,624 downwards.
GTACTACGCCACCGAAAAGGAGCGGTTCTACGAGTACCGCAAGGACTTCCTGTACACGGCGGTCCTGCCCTTCGTGCAGTACCTGATCTGCAACCGGGAGGAGTTGACCGAGGTGGACAACCTGGTCCACAAGCAGGGCATCGACGCCACGGCGAGCCATATCGCCCACCGGATGAACCGGGGCCGGTTCGACGAGAGCTACGAGGGCGGCAAGGTGGTCGTGACCGGCGGGAGCCAGGGGGCCCGGTACACCGAGCGGCTGCCCCGGGACCGGGCGATCCGGTTCTGGCGCAAGGCCGAACTGCCCGAGGGCATCGAGATCCGGTTTGCCGACCGCCGGATCGTGTGCGGGGACGACTACGTGACCAACCTGGTCTCGACCCTGGGGGCCGGAGACGTGTTCACCGGCATCTTCATCGGGCTCACCGCCCTCGGATGGGACGGCGGCCACGCCCTCCGGGGGGCCACCCTAGGCGCCCAGCATTTCATCCAGACCCGGGAGAAGCCCGCCATCGCCGACATGATCGCCATGGACGAGGCCCACATCCGGCTCGGCACCGAGACCGAGCTCCAGGACGTGATCTCCCACCACGTGGCCTCCACCGGCGACCCCACCCGCTACGGCACCATCACCGACACCGTGGTCACCATCCAGACCCGGCAACTCCAGCACCCCTTCCGGGAGATCCTGGCCCTGGAAACCGGGCTCGCCTGCCGGACCCGAGGCGCGCCCCCCCGCCGCGGCCGTACCCGGAAGACCCGGCCGCGAGGCGGCTGAGCCCTATCCGTCGAGGCAGGGGGGACCCGCCTCTCCAGTCGCGTCGGGTGCCCGCGACCCGGCGGCGGTCCCACGGGGACACCGCCCACACACGGGTCACGCGACGCAACGAAAGAGACACGGGTTCAGGCCTTCCAGCTTTCTCGCCTTCCAGCTTCCTAGCGGCCAGGGCCCCTCACCTTGAGGATCACCATGGGCCCGTCGGGCACCACGGCCCAGCGGGCGCCCGGGCCGTGGCGGGCGAGGAGATCGCGGATGCCCTGGGCCAGGTCGGCCACCGGCCGGAAGTGGAACCGCTCCAGCTCCTCGGGCGTGAACCCCTCGGTGTAGACCCAGACGTTGCGCTCCACGAGCACCTGGTAGGTCTCCTGGGCACACCACTGGTCCGGGATGAAGAACTCCTTTTGCAGGATGCGGTTCAGGAACGCCCGGGGGGTGTCCACCATCTCCAGGATCTTCCGGTACTCGGGGCTCCCGGCCCCCTCCAGGCACTGGCTCGCAATCAGGATGTCGCCCCCGGGCTTCACGGCGGGGGCCGCCCCGGTGATCCCCTTCACGGTCTGGTAGAGGTTGCAGTCCAGCGGCGCCCCGGCGTTCGTGGTCACGATGAAGTCGAGGGGCGCGTCGAGCTCCCGCACGCAGTGCCCGGCCAGGAACCGGCACCCCTCCAGGTGGGCCTCCACCGGGTGGCCCGAGAATACCCCGGTCACGCGCTTTCGGGTGTCCAGGGTCACGTTCACGATGAAGTCCGCGCCGGCCATCTCCAGCACCCGGAGCCCGGCCTCGTGGAACGGGTTGCCGTCGAGCTTCCCGTACACCGTGCCGGGGTGGGCCACCATCTCCGGGCCATGCATGTACTGGAGGGTCTCGAGCCCCGAGATCCCGGGCAGGAGCGACTTTCGCCCCCCCGAGTAGCCGGCCCACATGTGGGGCTCGATGAACCCGGTGAGCACCTTGAGTTCGGCGTCCAGGTACCGGCGGTTGAGGAGCACCGGCACCCCGCCCTCGAGGGTGCCCACCCGGCGGAGTTCGGCCGCGTCGCGGCTTCGGTGGTCCACCACCGGGTAGCGCGAAAGGATCTCCCGGCCCACGAGCCGCTCGCGCTCCTCGGGGGTGCTAGGCCGGTGCATCCCGGTGGCCACGAGGATCGTGATCCCCTCCCGGGGCACCCCGGCGGACTCCAGGGTCTCGAGGATCGGGGGGAGGAGCACGGGGTTCGGGACCGGGCGGGTGCTGTCGCTGATGACCACGCAGGCACTCCCCCTGCCCCGGGCGATCTCGGCCAGGGGCCGGCTCGCGATGGGTTCGGCGAGGCTCCGGGCGACCGCGCCCATCGGGTCCGCCACGGCCGGCGGCTCCGAGGGCTCGATGACCCCGAGGAAGCCGGGGGTGGGCTCGATCTCGACCGGGATCCCCGTGGTGCCGTACTTTAGGACAACCTGCATCGCCTGACCTCCGCCGGAAGAGGGATGACCGAGGTTCCCGATCCTACCGCAAGCCCCCCGCCGGGCAAACCGCCCCTGCCCATCGACCCGCACCTGCCAGGCATCTGCGCCGCGCTGGGGCGGGACGGGGCGGCCGTGGTCGTGGCGCCCCCCGGCTCCGGGAAGACCACCCGGATCCCCCCGGCGCTCCTCGCCGCCGGGCTCCTGGGCGAGGGGATCTGCGTCGTCCTGGAACCCCGGCGCATCGCGGCCCGGGCGGCGGGCCGAGGGGTTGCCGAGGAGAACCGGTGGGGGCTCGGCCCGGTGGTGGGCTACCACGTGCGCCAAGACAGGTGCGGGACCCGGGAGACCCCGTACTCGTTCGTGACCCTCGGGGTGCTGGTGGCGCGGCTCCACGCCGA